>JANWZF010000215.1 GCA_025054905.1 Tepidimonas sp. | reverse complement strand
CGCCGGTTCCGTTGCGCCAGTTGTCGATGGTCTGCGCCCCAGCGGCCGAAGCCATGGCGGCCGTGGCGAACAGCGCGGCAATCTTCGAGAGCTTGTTCATGGGGTTCCTCTTGGTATGGTTGTGAACGCGGACAAGACCGCCGATCCGCATCCTATGGACGGACCTTTGCGCTCTTGCTTCCATTCTGCCACAAGGCGGCCTTCTGCCAAGCCCTGCCGCGACGGGATGGGCACGGCAGGGTGTTGCAACCATGCGACAGGCTCCACCCCCCACCCGTACAATACCGGCGGCATCCGCCCGGCCGGCGGCGGCTGCCTACGCCCGTCCCCGATCGGCGGGCGCGTTTCGATCGTTGCAGCCTGTGGCGCCGTTCATGACCCAACCCTTTGCCCACGAAACCCTGCCCATCAGCCTGGAAGAGGAGATGCGCCGCAGCTACCTCGATTACGCGATGAGCGTGATCGTGGGCCGCGCGCTGCCCGATGCCCGCGACGGCTTGAAACCCGTGCATCGCCGCGTGCTGTATGCGATGCACGAGCTGGGCAACGACTGGAACCGCCCCTACAAGAAGTCCGCCCGCATCGTCGGTGACGTGATCGGTAAATACCACCCGCACGGCGACAGCGCGGTGTACGACACGATCGTGCGCCTGGCGCAGGATTTCAGCCTGCGTCACATGCTGATCGACGGCCAGGGCAATTTCGGCTCGGTCGATGGCGACGCCGCGGCGGCCATGCGCTACACCGAAATCCGGCTGGCCAAGATCGCGCACGAGATGCTGGCCGACATCGACAAGGAGACGGTGGACTTCGGCCCCAACTACGACGGCAGCGAGCGCGAGCCGCTGGTGCTGCCGACCCGGCTGCCGAATCTGCTGGTCAATGGCTCGGCTGGCATCGCCGTAGGCATGGCCACCAACATCCCGCCGCACAACCTCAACGAGGTGGTGGATGCCTGCCTGCACCTGCTGGCGCACCCCGAGGCGTCGGTGGACGAGTTGATGGAGTTCATCCCGGCGCCGGACTTTCCGACCGCCGGCATCATTTATGGCATCCAGGGCGTGCGCGAGGGCTACCGCACCGGCCGCGGCCGGGTGGTGATGCGCGCGCGCTGCCACTTCGAGGACATCGACCGCGGCCAGCGCCAGGCCATCATCGTCGATGAGATCCCGTACCAGGTCAACAAGAAGGCGCTGCTGGAGCGCATCGCCGAGCTGGTGCGCGACAAGCGCATCGAGGGCATCAGCCACATCCAGGACGAGTCCGACAAGTCCGGCATGCGCGTGGTCATCGAGCTCAAGCGCGGCGAAGTGCCGGAGGTGGTGCTCAACAACCTGTACAAGCACACGCAGCTGCAGGACACCTTTGGCATCAACATGGTGGCGCTGGTCGATGGCCAGCCCAAGCTGTGCAACCTGAAGGATCTGCTGGACATCTTCCTGCAGCACCGGCGCGAGGTGGTGACGCGGCGCACGGTGTTCGAGTTGCGCAAGGCGCGCGAGCGCGGCCACGTGCTCGAAGGGCTGGCGGTGGCACTGGCCAACATCGACGAGTTCATCCGCATCATCCGCGAATCCCCCACCCCACCGGTGGCCAAGGCCGAGCTGATGGCGCGGCGCTGGGACAGCGCGCTGGTGCGCCAGATGCTGACACGCGCGCGCGCCGACGGCAGCACGGTCAACGCCGACGACTACCGCCCCGAGGGGCTGTCGCGGGCCTACGGGCTGCAGGCCGACGGCCTGTATGCGCTGTCGGAGACGCAGGCGCAGGAGATCCTGCAGATGCGGCTGCAGCGCCTGACCGGGCTGGAGCAGGACAAAATCGTCGGCGAATACAAGGACGTCATGGCGCAGATCGACGATCTGCTCGACATCCTGGCGCGTCCCGAGCGGGTGACCGCCATCATCGCCGAGGAACTGCGTGCCATCCGGGCCGAATTCGGCCAGACCGCTGCCGGCTGCCGCCGCAGCCAGATCGAGCCCAACGCACAGGAGCTCGACACCGAAGACCTGATTGCGCCGCAGGACATGGTGGTGACGCTGTCGCACGCGGGCTACGTCAAGGCGCAGCCGCTGTCGGAGTACCGCGCGCAGCGCCGTGGGGGCCGCGGCAAGCAGGCCACCGCCACCAAGGAAGACGACTGGATCGACCAGCTCTTCATCGCCAACACGCACGACTGGATCCTGTGCTTTTCCAACCGCGGGCGCGTGTATTGGCTGAAGGTGTGGGAGGTCCCCGCCGGCGGCCGCGGTGCGCGCGGGCGGCCGATCGTCAACATGTTTCCGCTGACCGAAGGCGAAAAAATCACGGTGGTGCTGCCGTTGACCGGTGAGTTCCGGCGCTTCCCGGCCGACCACTACGTCTTCATGGCCACGGCGCACGGCGTGGTCAAGAAAACGCCCCTGGACGAATTCAGCCACCCGCGCAAGGCCGGCATCATCGCCGTCGATCTCGATGAGGGCGACTACCTGATCGGTGCGGCGCTGACCGACGGACGGCACGATGTGATGCTGTTCTCTGACGCCGGCAAGGCCGTGCGCTTTGACGAAAACGACGTGCGCCCGATGGGCCGGCAGGCCCGCGGCGTCAAGGGCATGACGCTGGAGGACGGCCAGCAGGTGATCGCGATGCTGGTGGCCGAAGACGAAACCCAAAGCGTGCTGACCGCCACCGAAAACGGCTATGGCAAGCGCACGCCGATCGGCGAGTACACCCGCCACGGCCGCGGCACCAAGGGCATGATCGCCATTCAGACCAGCGAGCGCAACGGCCGCGTGGTGGCCGCCACGCTCGTGCGCCCCGAAGACGAGATCATGCTGATTTCCGACCGCGGGGTGCTGGTGCGCACGCGCGTGGCCGAGGTACGCGAAATGGGCCGTGCCACGCAGGGGGTTACCCTGATCAGCCTGGATGAGGGCGACCGCTTGAGCGGCCTGCAGCGCATCGCTGACGACGATGCCGCCGGCGATGACACCGAGACCGTCGACACGCTGGCACGGGAGTGAGGTCGATGGGGCGTCCGTTCAACTTTTCTGCGGGGCCGGCCACGATGCCGCCCGAAGTGCTGCAGCAGGCCGCCGCCGAAATGCTGGACTGGCACGGCTGCGGCATGGGTGTCATGGAAATGAGCCACCGTGGGCGCGAGTTTGGCCAGATCCTGCAGCAGGCCGAAGCCGATCTGCGCGCGCTGCTGGCCATTCCGCCCGAGTTCAAGGTGCTGTTCAGCCAAGGTGGGGCGCTGGCGCACAATGCGATGGTGCCGCTGAACCTGGCAGGGCGCCATCCGCAGCGCGCCATCGACGTGGTCGTCACCGGCGCCTGGAGCCACAAGTCCGCGCAGGAAGCGCGCCGCTACGGTGACGTGCACATCGCCGCCAGCAGCGCCGATCGCGGCTTTACCGCCATCCCCGCTCCTTCCAGCTGGAGCCTGCGCTCACAGCCTGCCTACGTGCATCTGTGCAGCAACGAAACCATCCATGGCGTCGAATTCCACGAGCTGCCCGACCTGGCCGCGCTGGGCTGCGACGCGCCGCTGGTGATCGATTGCTCGTCGCACGTGCTGTCGCGCCCGATCGACTGGTCGCGCGTCGGTCTGGCGTTTGCCGGCGCGCAAAAGAACATTGGCCCCGCCGGGCTGACGCTGGTGATCGTGCGCGAGGACCTGCTGGGCCATGCACTGCCGATCTGCCCGACGGTGTTCGACTACCGCACACTGGCCGAGCAGCAGTCGATGGCCAACACCCCGCCCACCTGGGCCATCTACATCGCCGGGCTGGTGTTCCAGTGGGTGGCCGCCCAGCGCGAGGGTGAACTCACCGGCGTGGCGGCGATACAGGCCCGCGCCATGGCCCGGGCGCGCCTGCTGTACGAGGCCATCGACGGCTCGCAGCTGTACGTCAACCTGGTCGATCCGGCCTGCCGCTCGCGCATGAACGTGCCGTTTTTCCTGCGCGGCGACGACGGACGGCCGCTGACCGATCCCAACCATCCGCGCAATGCGGCCTTCCTGCACGGCGCGCAGCAGCGTGGCCTGCTGCAGCTCAAGGGCCACAAGTCGGTGGGCGGCATGCGCGCCAGCCTCTACAACGCGATGCCGCTGCAGGGCGTGCAGGCCCTGGTGGACTACCTGCGCGAGTTCGAGCGCCAGGCCTAAAACTTCCATGTGCCGATGAACCAGCCGCCCTGCCCTCCCCAAGCCAGCCCGGCCCTGCGCGCGCTGCGCGGGCAGATCGATGCGATTGACCTGCAGTTGCTGCGCCTGCTCAACGAACGCGCACGCATCGCGCAACAGGTCGGCGAGATCAAGCGCGCCGAAGGCTCGCCGTTTTTCCGCCCCGACCGTGCTGCACAGGTGATCGCCAACATCGAGGCTGCCAACCCCGGTCCGTTGCTCAACCGGCACGTGGCCGCCATCTGGCGCGAGATCATGTCGGCCTGCCTGGCACTGGAGGCCCCGCTGCGCGTGGCGGTGCTGGGGCCCGAGGGCACCTTCTGCGAACAGGCGGCCATC
Source organism: Tepidimonas sp. (assembly GCA_025054905.1). Lineage (GTDB taxonomy): Bacteria > Pseudomonadota > Gammaproteobacteria > Burkholderiales > Burkholderiaceae_C > Tepidimonas. The sequence goes on along the minus strand of JANWZF010000215.1, from coordinate 7,621 downwards.
GATTACTTCGGCAGCGCCGCCGAGCTGATCTACTGTCCGAGTTTCGACGAGGTGTTTCACGCCACCGCGGCGGGCACGGCGCAGTTTGGCGTCGTCGGCGTGGAAAACTCCACCGAAGGCGTGGTGGCACGCTCGCTGGACCTGTTTCTGCGTTCGCCGGTGCACATCGTCGGGGAAGTCAGCCTGCTGGTGCGGCACAACCTGCTGCGCCAGACGCCCAGCATGGACGGCATCGAGGTCGTGATGGCGCACCCGCAAGCCTTGGCGCAGTGCCAGGGCTGGCTGTCCACCCACCTGCCCCATGCCGAGCGGCGTGCCGTGGCCAGCAATGCCGAAGGCGCGCGCCTGGCCACCACCCATCCGGCCTGGGCCGCCATCGCCAGCGAGCGGGCTGCCGCGCAGTACGCGCTGCACATCGTGGCCCACGCGATCCAGGACGAGGCTTACAACCGCACACGCTTTGCGATCATCTGCCTGCCGCAGACCATGGCCATGCCCGGCCCCAGCGGCCGCGACTGCACCAGCATCGTGGTGTCGGTGCCCAACCGTCCGGGCGCGGTGCATGACCTGCTCAAACCGCTGAAGGAGCACGGGGTCTCGATGACGCGCCTGGAATCCCGCCCCGCCAAATCCGGCCAGTGGGAGTACTACTTCTACATCGACATCGCCGGTCACCCCTCCCAGCCCCATGTGGGCGCCGCGCTGCAGGAGCTGCAGGGGCTGTGCGCGTTCTACAAGATGCTGGGCGCCTACCCGGTGTCGGAGTCATGAACGCGACGGCGGCCACCCCCCCCGCGACCGTGCAGCGGCTGGCGGTCATCGGCTGCGGGCTGATGGGGGGCTCGTTTGCGCTGGCCTTGCGCCGGGCCGGGCTGGTGCAGCGCGTGGTGGGTGTGGCGCGCTCGCCCGCGGCACGCCAGCAGGCCTTGCACCTGGGGGTGGTCGATGAGGCCACCGACAATGCCCCTGCCGCGGCGCAAGGCGCCGACGTGGTGTTACTGGCGGTGCCGGTGGCCGCCACTGCGGCCACCCTGCGCGCGCTGGCCCCGGTACTGCGGCCGGACGCGTTGCTGATGGATGTGGGCTCGACCAAGGCCGACGTCGTACAGGCCGCGCGCGCCACGCTGCAGGGGCGGCTGGGGCGCTTCGTACCTGCGCACCCGATTGCCGGCAAGGAAAAAGCTGGTGTCGAACACGCCAGCGCCGACCTGTACCGCCGCGCCCAGGTGGTTCTGACCCCCCTGCCGGACACCGACCCCGATGCGCTGCAACATGCGCAGGCCCTGTGGGCAGCGCTGGGCGCGCGCGTGCGTGTGATGACGCCGCAGGCGCACGATGCCGCGCTGGCCGCCGTCAGCCACCTGCCCCACCTGCTGGCGTTTGCCGCCGTGTATGCCCTGGCCACGCAGCCAGACGGGGCCGACAAGCTGGCCCTGGCTGGCCCCGGGTTTCGCGATTTCACCCGCATCGCCGCCAGCGACCCCGAAATCTGGCGCGACATCCTGCATGCCAACGCCGCGCAGGTGCGCGTGCAGGCCGCGGCTTTTCGCGCGGCGCTGGATGCCTTCGAAAACGCGCTGCAGGAGCCGGCCCGTCTGCAGCAGTTGATCGAGGAGGCCAGCCGTGTGCGCCGGACCTGGGCGCCCGCCGGCGCCACCCCCAGCCCTTGAACGCTTGCCCCGATGTACACCACCGCCTTTGTCGACCTGCCACCGCTGCGCCGCGCCGCCGGCACGGTGCGCCTGCCCGGCTCCAAGAGCATCTCCAACCGCGTGCTGCTGCTGGCGGCCCTCAGCGAGGGCCGCACCGTCGTGCGCGACCTGCTGGACTCCGACGACACGCGCGTGATGCTGCAGGCCCTGCAAACCCTGGGCTGCCAGCTCCAACGGCTGGACGCCACCACGGTGGCGGTGGACGGCCTTGGGGGGCGGCTGCCGGTGCCGCAAGCCTCGCTGTTCCTGGGTAACGCCGGCACCGCGATGCGGCCGCTGACGGCCGCGCTGGCCGTGCTGTGCGCGCGCCATGGCGGCACTTTCGAGCTCAGCGGCGTGCCGCGCATGCATGAACGCCCGATCGGCGATCTGGTGGAGGCGCTGCGCCAGCTCGGCGCCCGCATCGACTATCTCGGTCAGGCGGGTTATCCGCCGCTGCGCGTGCAGGGGCCAGCGGCGCTGCAGCTGCAGGCGCCGATCCGCGTGCGCGGCGATGTGTCGAGCCAGTTTTTGACCGCCCTGCTGCTGGCGCTGCCACTGGCCGCCCAAACCCAGCCGATCACCATCGAAGTGGCGGGAGAGCTGATCTCCAAGCCCTACGTCGACCTCACGCTGAAGCTGCTGGCGCGCTTTGGCGTGGACGTGCAGCGCAGCGGCTGGCAGCGCTTCACGATCCCGTCCGGCGCGCGCTACCGCACACCGGCAGAGGTGCATGTGGAGGGCGACGCCTCCTCAGCCAGCTATTTCATCGCCGCCGGCGCGCTGGCGGCCAGCGAGCAGCCGGTCACGATCGAAGGGGTGGGGCTCGATTCCATCCAGGGCGACATCGCCTTCGTCGAGGCCGCGCGCGCGATGGGGGCCCACATCGACGGCGCAGCCAACCGGCTGCACGTGCGCCGCGGCGCCTGGCCGCTGCGCGCCCTGGACCTGGACTGCAACGCCATCCCCGATGCAGCGATGACCCTGGCGGTGCTGGCGCTGTATGCCGATGGCCCCACCACGCTGCGCGGCATCGGCAGCTGGCGCGTCAAGGAAACCGACCGCATCACCGCCATGGCCACCGAGCTGCGCAAGTTCGGCGCCGAGGTGGAAGCAGGCGCGGACTGGCTGCGCGTGCATCCGCTGCCGGCGGCACAGTGGCGCGCGGCGGCCATCCACACCTACGACGACCACCGCATGGCGATGTGCGCATCGCTGGCGGCCTTCAATCCGGCCCGGCTGCCGGTGCGCATCCTCGACCCCAAGTGCGTGGCCAAAACCTTTCCGGACTACTTTGAGACGCTGTGGCAGGTGGTGCAGGCCGACCCGGCGGACATCCCGGTGCTGTGCATCGATGGGCCCAGCGCCTCGGGCAAAGGCACGCTGGCGGCGGCCGTGGCCCAGCGGCTGGGCTACCACGTGCTCGATTCCGGCGCGCTGTACCGGCTCGTGGGCCTGGCTGCGGCGCGCGCCGGCCTGCCCACCGATGAGGCGGCCCTGGCCGACGCCGCGGTGGTGGCCCAGCTGGCCGAGCTGGCGCGCACGCTGGCGGCCCGGTTCGAGGGGGGACACATCTGGCTGGACGGATGCGACGTGACCGAGGCACTGCGCAGCGAGCAGGCCGGCGCGGCAGCCTCACGCGTATCGGCGCTGGCCCCGGTGCGCCAGGCGCTGCTGCAGTGGCAGCGCAGCTGGCGGCGCTTGCCCGGCCTGGTGGCCGACGGCCGCGACATGGGCACGGTCGTCTTCCCGGATGCCACCTTGAAGGTGTTTCTGACCGCCAGCGCCCACGCACGCGCCCAGCGGCGATACGAACAGTTGCGCGCACGCAATGAACATGTTAGCATAGACGATCTTTTGGCCGATATTGAGGCGCGGGATACACGCGACCGTGCGCGCAGCGTGGCTCCGCTTCAGCCGGCTGAAGATGCGCTGCTGCTGGACAACACGCACCAGACCCTCGACGAGTCGGTGGAGACGGTGCTGGCTTGGTGGGCGCAGCGCCGGCCGTTTGGCGCCTAAAGTGCGCTGAGACGGCCAACCGGTATCCCAGGCCCCAAAGGTGCCGCCGCGCATTCTGTTGCGCGCACACCCGAGGGTTCATCAACCCACCACCCGTGCCCCAGGCCGGGTGCCACCCCAAGCTGCCGCCCGCAGGCGGTGGCCACTCAAGCAGGAACCTTCATGTCCGAATCCTTTGCCGCCCTGTTCGAAGAGTCGCTCAAGCGCGCCGATCTGCGCGTGGGCGAAGTGATCACCGCCGAAGTCGTGCGGGTCGACCCCAACTACGTGGTCGTCAACGCCGGCCTGAAGTCGGAAGCCTACATCCCGGCCGACGAGTTCAAGAACGATCAGGGCGAGCTCGAAGTGCAGGTGGGCGACTTCGTCGCCGTGGCGGTCGAAGCCGTCGAAAACGGCTACGGTGACACCATCCTGTCGCGCGAGAAGGCCAAGCGCCTGGCCGCCTGGATGATGCTGGAAAAGGCGCTGGAATCCGGCGAATTCGTCACCGGCACCACCACCTTCAAGGTCAAGGGTGGCCTCAAGGTCATGGTCAACGGCATCAGCGCGTTCCTGCCGGGCTCGCTGGTCGACACCCGCCCCGTCAAGGATCTGACGCCTTACGAGGGCAAGACCATGGAGTTCAAGGTCATCAAGCTGGACCGCAAGCGCAACAACGTCGTGCTCAGCCGCCGCGCGGTCATCGAAGCCAGCATGGGCGAAGAGCGCGCCAAGCTGCTGGAGACGCTGAAGGAAGGCGCCATCGTCACCGGCGTGGTCAAGAACATCACCGAGTACGGTGCCTTCGTCGACCTGGGCGGCATCGACGGTCTGCTGCACATCACCGACATGGCCTGGCGCCGCGTGCGTCACCCCAATGAGGTGGTGCAGGTCGGCCAGGAAGTCACCGCCAAGGTGCTCAAGTTCGACCCCGAGCGCCAGCGCGTCAGCCTGGGCCTCAAGCAAATGGGCGACGATCCGTGGCTGGGGGTGGCGCGCCGCTACCCGGCGGGCACGCGCCTGTTTGGCAAGGTTACCAACATCGCCGACTACGGCGCTTTCGTCGAGCTGGAGCCGGGCATCGAAGGTCTGGTGCATGTCTCCGAGATGGACTGGACCAACAAGAACGTCGCGCCGAACAAGGTGGTGGCCATCGGCGACGAGGTCGAGGTCATGGTGCTGGACATCGACGAGGACAAGCGCCGCATCAGCCTGGGCATGAAGCAGTGCAAGCCCAACCCGTGGCAAGAGTTCGCCGACACGCACCGCAAAGGCGACCGCGTCAAGGGACCGATCAAGTCGATCACCGACTTTGGCATCTTCGTCGGCCTGGACAACGGCATCGACGGCCTGGTGCACCTGTCGGACCTGTCGTGGAACGAGCCAGGCGAAACCGCCGTGCGCAACTACAAGAAAGGCCAGGAAGTCGAAGCGGTGGTGCTGGGCGTGGACGTCGAGCGCGAGCGCATCAGCCTGGGCATCAAGCAGCTCGACGCCGACCCGTTCACCACTTTCGTGTCGATCCACGACAAGGGTGCCACCGTCACTGGCACCGTCAAGAGCGTGGATGCCAAGGGTGCCGAAATCGATCTGGGCCACGATGTGACCGGCTACCTGCGCGCCAGCGAGATCTCGCGCGACCGCGTCGAGGATGCGCGCAACGTGCTGAAGGTGGGTGATGAGGTCACCGCCGTGATCATCAACGTGGACCGCAAGAACCGCAGCATCCAGCTGTCGATCAAGGCCAAGGACGCCGCCGATCAGCAGGAGGCGATGGCCAGCCTGTCGCAAAACGCTGGCAACGCTGGCACCACCAACCTTGGCGCGCTGCTGCGTGCCAAGCTGGACAGCAGCGGCAACTGACCTGCGAAGCGCCAGGCCCGAAGCGGCCTGCACGGGCCGCTCGACGCCACGCCCCGCCGCGCCCCCCCCGGGCCGGCGGTTTTTTGTTGGGCGCGGCAGGTCCACACGGCGCGCCGAGTCCATGCCCCGCCGCCCTCTGGCCTTGGGCATAATCGGCGCATGAACCGCAGCGATCTGTTCGACGCCCTGGCCGAGCGCTATCCACATTTGACAGCGACCGACGCCCAAGTCACCGTCAAGACCATCCTGGAGACGATGGCGCAGGCGTTGGCCGCGGGCCAGCGCATCGAGGTACGCGGTTTTGGCAGCTTTGCGGTGCATCAACGCCAGCCGCGTCAGGCGCGCAATCCCCGCACCGGCGAAGCGGTAACAGTGCCCGAGCGCCGTGTCGTGCACTTCAAACCCGGCAAGGCCCTGCGCGACGCCGTCGATGCGGCCAGCGATCCGACATGAAAGTGCTGGGCTGGCTGCTGCGCGCGGCCTTCTTTCTGCTGATCTTCGCGCTGGCGCTCAACAACACCGCCCCGGTGGTGGTGCGCGGTCTGTTCGGCACCTCTTGGGAAGGCCCGCTGGCGCTGGTTCTGCTGATCGTGCTGCTGCTAGGGGTGCTGCTGGGCATGGCGGTCATGGCCCCGCTGTGGTGGCGTGCGCGGCGTCAAGCCCGTCGTGAGCCCGCCACCCCTGCGGCCACCCCCAGCACCGCGCCTGCAGCCAGCGCCCACCCCTCGACGGACTGGCCCGATGCCGTTTGATCTCGGCTGGTTGCTGTGGGCGCTGCCGGTGGCTTTTGCACTCGGCTGGGTGGCCTCGCGCCTGGATTTGCGCCAGTGGCGCCTGGAAGGCCGTCGCGTGCCCCGCGCGTACTTTCGCGGCCTGAATCACCTGCTCAACGAGCAGCAGGATCAGGCCATCGACGCGTTCATTGAAGCGGTGCGCCACGATCCCGATGCCGCCGAGCTGTACTTCGCGCTGGGGGGGCTGTTTCGCCGCCGTGGCGACTACGAGCGCGCCGTGCGCGTGCATGAGCACCTGCTGGCCCGGGCCGACCTGTCCCCGGCCCAGCGGGAACGGGCGCAACACGGCTTGGCCCACGACTTTCTGAAAGCCGGCCTGCTGGACCGGGCCGAGGCCGCCTTCCAGGCCCTGCTGGGGACACGCTACGACGCCGACGCCAAGCTGGCGTTGCTGCACATCTATGAGCGTGGACGCGACTGGGTCCGCGCGGCCGACATGGCCGAAACGCTGGAAGGCAGCGAACACGGCAGTTTCCGCTTGCGCCGTGCCCACCACATCTGCGAGCAGGCAGCTGCGCTGCAGCAACAGGATCGCCATGCCGAAGCCCTGGCACTGCTGGAGCGACTGGTGCAACGCACGCCCGAGTCGGCTCGGGCCTGGGTGGCGCTGGCCGAGCTGCGGCAGCGCCTCGGCCAACCCGTCGGTGCCTGGGAGGCGCTGCTGGCGCTGACGCAGCACGTTCCGACACACGTACCGCTGGTCGCCCATCCCCTGGCGCAGACGGCCGCGGCGTCGGGCCGGCAGGACGAGGCCCGACGCGTGCTGCAGCAATGGGCGGCCCACCATGGCCCGTCGCTGGATGTGACGCAGGCATTGGCCATGCTGGAGCCAGAGGCCGCGGCGGCGCGCCAGCACTATCTCGAGCACTTGCGGCAGACGCCGTCCCTGGTGGCGGCCAACCTTTGGCTGGCCGGTGTCCCTTTGGGCCACGAGCAAGCCGAGCCGCTGGTGCGGCGCGCCCTGCAGCAGGCGTGCGAACCGCTGAAGCGCTACCGCTGTGCGGCCTGCGGCTTTGAAGCACGTCAATATTTTTGGCATTGCCCCGGCTGCCAGGGCTGGGACACCTATCCGCCGCAGCGCGTCGAAGAGCTCTGATGCCGATGGAAAAACAATTCAACACCGCCGGCCCGTCGATCCCTGGCGACCACTACCTGCTCGATCCGCTGCGGCGCATCGACCTGGAGGAAGTGCTGGCGCTGATCGAGGCCAAGCGCTACTTCGTGCTGCACGCCCCGAGGCAGACCGGCAAGACCACGGCGCTGCTGGCGTTG
>JANWZF010000147.1 GCA_025054905.1 Tepidimonas sp. | reverse complement strand
TGGATCGACGACCCCAGCAACGGCGATCCGCAGCGCACGCGCAACCGTCTGCGCCTGCAGGTGCTGCCGGCGTTGCTGGCAGCCTTTCCGCAGGCCCCGCAAACCTTTGCCCGCAGCGCGCGTCACGCCGCCAGCGCCCAGGCGCTGTTGACCCAGCTGGCCGATGCCGATGCGCGGCAGATCGGCGATCCCCCCCGGCTGGCGGCGCTGCGGGCCTTGCCCAGTGCACGGCGGCTCAACGCCCTGCGGCACTGGCTGCGTCAGCGCCACGGCGCGCAAGCCAGCGACGCCCAGTGGCAGGCGCTGCAGGTGCAAATCGAGGCCGCGCGCAGCCGCGCCCAGCGCATCGAGCTGCGCCTGGGCGCGGGGTGGGTGCGCCGCGTGGGCGAGGTGCTTGTGTGGGAGCCCGAGCCCCTCACTTGCGCCACCACCACAGCACCAGCGTCAGCAACGCCGACAGCAGCAGACTCGTGCCCAAGGGAAAGTAAAAGCTGAAGCCATCCCGTTCGATGGCGAAGTCGCCCGGCAGCCGGCCCCACGGCAACCGCTGCAGCCACGGCCACAGCAGTCCGGCCAGCACCAGCAGCACCCCGGTTGCGATCAGAAAGCGTTGCATGGCCACCTATAATGGCAGGGTTTGCCCGCATCCACGCGGGCCAATTCTTTGATTCTTCCATGGCACTGATCGTTCACAAATACGGCGGCACCTCGATGGGCTCGACCGAGCGCATCCGCAATGTCGCCAAGCGCGTGGCCAAGTGGGTTCGAGCGGGGCACCAGATGGTGGTGGTGCCCAGCGCGATGAGTGGCGAAACCAACCGTCTGCTGGCGCTGGCCAAGGAAGTGGCCCCTGAAAAGCCGGCTGCGGCCTACTACCGTGAGCTCGACCAGCTCGCCTCCACCGGCGAGCAGGTGTCGGTGGGGCTGCTGGCCATTGCGCTGCAGGCCGAAGGCATCGACGCCGTGTCGTACTGCGGCTGGCAGGTTCCGATCCGCACCAACAGCGCGTACACCAAAGCACGCATCGAAGCCATCGATGATGCGCGCATCCGCGCCGATCTGGCCGCAGGCAAAGTGGTCATCATCACCGGCTTTCAAGGGGTGGATGCGGGCGGCAACATCACCACGCTAGGCCGCGGCGGGTCGGACACCTCGGCGGTGGCCGTGGCTGCCGCGATCAAGGCCGACGAATGCCTGATCTACACCGATGTCGATGGGGTCTACACCACCGACCCGCGCGTCGTGCCCGAAGCGCGCCGTCTGGAGCGCATCAGCTTCGAGGAAATGCTGGAAATGGCCAGCATGGGCAGCAAGGTGCTGCAAATCCGCTCGGTGGAGTTCGCGGGCAAATACCGCGTGCCGATTCGCGTGCTGTCGAGCTTCACCCCGTGGGACATCCCCATCGAAGAAGAAGCCCGCAGCGGCACCCTGATCACGTTCGAGGAAGACGCATCCATGGAACAAGCCGTCGTCTCCGGCATCGCTTTCAACCGCGACGAAGCCAAGATCTCTGTGCTGGGCGTGCCCGACAAGCCCGGCATCGCTGCCCAGATCCTGGGTGCGGTGGCCGACGCCAACATCGATGTTGACGTCATCATCCAAAACGTCGGCAAGGACGGACGCACCGACTTCAGCTTCACCGTGCACCGCAACGACCTGCACCG
>JANWZF010000121.1 GCA_025054905.1 Tepidimonas sp. | reverse complement strand
CCGCTCATGAAAGCGCGGCCACGCTCCAGCGTGTATTTATCGTCCAGTGTGACGTGAGCGAGCGCGCGCTGCACGGGCTCGGGCAGGGTCGCCGTCATGGCAGAGGTCTCCTTCGAGTCAACAGGGGCCGGTAAGCCCTCGACACCGGATGGCGGGCCTGCCAAGGTCGCCCGCGGCCGACGCGCACCGGGATCACCGGTGGCCCCGCCTGCGCCACGCGCCCATCCGGAACCGTTGTGCAGTGTAGGGGCTTGTCGGCCGTCCGTGCAGTCCCGCCCCTGCTCGCCAAGGGGGTTTCGCGGGTAAACCCTAGGCCGCCACGGCCCCCGGTGCGCCCTGACCGGGCCGTGCCAGGTCGACCGGGCGGTGCTACAGTGCCGCCACCCTCTTCAACCACTCCATGGACGTCGTTGCTTCCGCCCCCAACCCGCAGGTGCCGCGGCTGACGCTCGCCCATCAGACCGCCATCGCCGCGCTGACCGCCTTGGCCTACGCGCTGGCCGGCTGGCTGGCGCTGCAGCTGCGCGTTCCGCCCGACTACGCCATCGTGGTGTTCTTTCCGGCCGGCGTGGCCGCCGGGGCGGCGCTGACGCTGGGCCGCGCCGCGCTGCCTGGGGTTTGGCTGGGCTCGTTGGCCGTGCAGGTGATGGCGCATCAGGCGGTGGGGGCAGACTGGCGCCATTGGGGAGTGCTGGTGCCCGCGCTGGGCGCCACCGCGATGGCGGCTACCTCAGCCTGGGCGGTGCGGCGCTGGATCGGCTACCCCAGCGCACTGGATGAGCCACGCCAGGTGCTGCGGCTGCTGTTCGTGGTGCTGCCGCTGACGTCGGGCCTCAACGCCAGCGTGGCGGTGCCGACCCTGGTCGCCCGCGGCATCATCGATGCGAGCGACGCGCTCGGCCAGTGGGGCAGCTGGTGGCTCGGCGATGCGCTGGGCACGGTGCTGCTCGTGCCACTGATGCTGATCCTGCTGGGCCAACCACGCAGCGCCTGGTGGGCGCGGCGCTGGGGGGTCGGGGTGCCGCTGGGGTTGGCGCTGCTGCTCAGTGGCGCGGCGGTGCGGCTGCTGTCCGATGCGCAAACCGGCCAACTGCGGCTGCGCGCCGAGCAGGTAGGCGGGCAAGCTGCGCAAGCACTGCAGCGGCGCCTGGATGCCCAGATCGATGCGCTGGAGGGGCTGGGCCAGCTGCTGGCGCGCGATCCGACCATCGGGCAGGAGGCGTTTGAGCAGGTGGCCGGGTTGTGGCTGCGGCGCTACCCCGGCACGCAAAACTTCACCTTCAATTGGCGCGTCACGCGTGCGCAGCGCCCCCACTACGAATGTTGCGATCCGGGCTGGCCAATCCTGGCGCGCGACGCGCAGGGCCAGCGCTTTGCCGCCCCTGATGCCGACGAGCATATGGTGATCACGCGGCTGGCGCCATTGGCCACCAACCTGGCCGCGCGCGGACTGGACGTGCTCAGCTACGCGCCGCTGCGCCAGGCGGTGCAGCGCGCCATCGACAGCGGCCGGCCCCAGGCCACCGAACCGTTTCGCCTGGTGCAAGAGCAAGGCACGCAGCGCGGCATCGTGGTCTACCATGCGGTGCGCACGGCCACGCCGCCCCACACGGTCGTCGGCATCGTCTCCAGCGCCTTCCGCATGGGCGATGTCACCCAGGCCGCGCTGGAGGCGCTGCCGCTGCACACGCTGGCGCTGTGCCTGATCGACCTCGATGCCAGCGCCGGCAACCAACGCCTGGCCGGCCCCCAAGACTGCGAGACGCAGCCGGCTGACACAGCCCTCGGGACACGCACCGACTGGCCATTGCGCTTTGCGCAACGCACGTGGTTGCTGCGCCTGCAGCCCACCGAGGCGTTCTGGCGCGAAGCCTCCGCCGACGCACGCTTGCATCTGACGGCCAGCACGGCCTTCCTGGCCGTGGGTCTGCTGGCTGCATTTTTGCTGGTGACCACCGGCCAGCTCCGGCGGGTCGAGCAGCTGGTGCGGGAACGCACGCTGGAGCTGGCGCACAGCCACGCCCAACTGCAACACCTGGCGCACTACGATGTGCTGACCGGCCTGGTCAACCGCACGCGCTGGGCCGAACTGGCCCGCGGGGTGCTGGCCAGCGCCCAGCGCGAGGGGCGCCAGGTGGGCATCGTCTACCTCGACCTGGACCGCTTCAAACAGGTCAACGACAGCATGGGCCACGCGCAAGGAGACCGGCTGCTGCAGGCGGTGGCCGCGCGCCTGCAGACCTGCCTGCGCGGCCGCGACGTGCCAGCGCGCTTCGGCGGCGACGAATTCGTCGTGCTGCTGCCGTGGATCAAGGGACGCGAAGGCGCCGCGGTGGTGGCGCGCAAGATCACCCGCGCGCTGGAGCAGCCGATCGAGCTCGACGGCACGCGCGTGCGCATCGGCGCCAGCCTGGGGGTGACGCTGTTTCCGGACGATGGCCTTGACCTGGACACCCTGCTGCGCCAGGCCGACACCGCGATGTACGCGGCCAAGGCGGCTGGCCGCAACCAGTGGCGCTTTTTCGAGCCGTCGATGCACGCCCACGTCTCGCGCCGGCTGCAGCTGGAATCGGCCCTGCGCGAGGCGCTGGCCGAGCCCGGCGGTGGCGGGCTGGGCCTGGTTTACCAGCCGCAGGTGGATGCCCGCAACGGGCGCCCGTTGGGCCTGGAAGTGCTGCTGCGCTGGCAACACCCGCAGTTGGGGGCGGTGTCGCCCGCGGAGTTCGTCCGCGTGGCCGAGGAAGCCGGTATCATCGACCGCCTGGGACACTGGGTGTTGCAGCAGGCCCTGGCGCAGCTGGCGCACTGGCGGCAACGCGACCCGCAGACGTTTGGGACGCTGCGCATGGCGGTCAATGTTTCGGCCCACGAGTTCGCGCAGGCTGACTTTGTGGCACGGGTGCAGCAGGCGCTGCACGAGGCCGGGGTGCCTGCCCGGGCGCTGGAGCTGGAGCTGACCGAAAGCCTGCTGGTGCAGATCAACGGGGAGGTGATCGAGCGCCTGCACGCGCTGCAACGGCTGGGCGTGCACCTGAGCCTGGATGACTTCGGCACCGGTTACTCCAGCCTCGGCTACCTGAAGCGGCTGCCGATCGGCACCCTCAAGATCGACCGCGGCTTCGTCGAGGGCATTCCGGGCGACCCGGACAGCGTGGCCATCGTGCGCGCCACGCTGTCGATGGCGCACGATCTGGGTTTGCGCGTGGTGGCCGAAGGCGTGGAGACGCTGGCGCAGCGTGAATTCCTGCGCGCCCACGGCTGCGCCGCGCTGCAGGGCTGGCTGTTTGCCCGCGCGCTGCCCGCCGAAGCCTTGCCCGACTGGCTGGCGCGACACCAAACCGCCACAGCCGTCTGACCTCGCGCCATGGATCTGAAGCCCCTCATCACGCTGCTGGCCATCGTCAATCCGCTGGCCATCGTGCCGTTTTTTATCCACTACACGCAGGGCATGTCGGCCCTGCAGCGCCGGCGCACGGTGCTGATCTCGGCCTGCACGGCATTTGCCGTGATTGCCGCCTGCGCGCTGGCGGGTTTGCAGATCCTGGATTTTTTTGGCATCTCGCTGGCCAGCTTCCAGGTCGGTGGGGGCATGCTGCTGCTGATGTCGGCGCTGGCCATGCTGAATGCGCAGCCGGCCGAAGCCAAAACCACCCGCGAGGAAGTGGACGATGCGGCCAGCCGCGCCTCCATCGCGGTGGTGCCGCTGACCATCCCGCTGCTGACCGGGCCGGCCACCATGTCCACGGTGGTCATTTACGCCGAGCGGGCGCAGACCTTCTGGCAGCACGCGGCGCTGGTGGGCTATGGGGTGGTGGTGGCGCTGGCCACCGCCGTGTGCTTCACATTGGCCGAACCGATCGCGCGCGTGCTGGGCAAAACCGGCATCAACGTGATGACGCGGCTGATGGGCCTGATTCTGGCCGCCCTGGCGGTGGAAGTGATGGCCGCCGGCCTGCTGCGGCTGTTTCCCGCGCTGGGCGCAACAGGGTAGCTGGGGGGTTGCCCCACAGGGCGGTCGGCTCCCGTTTCGGTACCATCGCGCCTATGCACCCTGATGCCAGCCCCGTGCGTGTGCTCATGATTTGCATGGGCAACATCTGCCGCAGCCCGACCGCCCACGGGGTGCTGCGGCAGCGCCTGCTGCAGCGCCAGCTGCACGAGCGCATCCTGGTCGACTCGGCCGGCACCCACGGCTACCACGTGGGTGAGCCCCCCGATCCGCGCGCCCAGGCGCACGCCCGTGCCCGCGGCTACGACCTGTCGGATCTGCGCGCCCGGCGCCTGACGGTGCGCGACTGCGAGCTCCATGACTGGCTGCTGGTGATGGACGCCCACAACGAGGCCCATGTGCACGCACTGTGCCCACCGGCGCATCGGTTCAAGATTCACCGGCTGGCGCGCTTTGGCCAGCGCTACGCGGCGCACGAGATTCCCGACCCCTACACGGGCGGGCCGGCCGCGTTCGAGCACGCGCTCGATCTGATCGAGGACGCCGTCGACGGCTGGCTGCACCAG
>JANWZF010000116.1 GCA_025054905.1 Tepidimonas sp. | reverse complement strand
AGTCCTGCATTATGCCACGTTTTCGGCGGTTTTCGCGAGCCCTGCGTCGAACTGCTGCAACACCCCCTGACACCACAGCGCCAGCCGGCCCGCGCTGTCGGCCGCACCGCGGATGCCATTGATGGCGCGCTGGCTCAGGTGCCGCGCACACGCCACCCGGGCCGACAGCTGGCCGCTGGCGCACAAGGCCTGCAGCGCGGCCTGTGCGTGGGCACCACAGCCGACCACCCACTGCAGCCCCTGCAACTCCGCCGCCAGACGCTGCAGGTTCGACGGGGCGAGCACTTCCTCCAGCGTGGGCACGCTGCGCCCGGTCAAGGCAGGATATTCGACCTGCGCCCAAGCGTTGGTGATCACGTAGTCGGCGCGCTGCGGCGAGGGAAAACGCCGGGCATCGCGCTCATGCAGCAGCGGCAGCACCCGCGCCAGATTGGCTCCGGTACCGCCGGCGCAGGGGTAGCCACGCTGAGCCTCCAAGCGCCCCGGGCAGATGAACACAAAGCCGGTGCACGCGCCCGGGCAGGGCTGGTGATGCACCGCCGCCGTCGGCACGCCCAGCGGCAGGCTGGCCGGCCTCATGGGCCAAACAGCGCGGCCAGCGCCGCGCCCGGATCCTCGGCACGCATGAACGCCTCGCCCACCAGAAACGCCTGCACACCGGCCTCGCGCAGCCGCTGCACGTCTTGGCGCGTGGCGATGCCGCTTTCGGTCACCAGCAGCCGGCCCGCCGGCAGGCGTGGTAGCAAATCCAGCGTGGTGCGCAACGAGACCTCGAAGGTGCGCAGGTCGCGGTTGTTGACCCCGATCAGCGGGGTGTTCAGGCGCAGCGCGCGCTCCAGCTCCGCGGCATCGTGCACCTCCACCAGCACCGCCATGCCCAGCTCGTGCGCCAGGGCTTCGAAATCGGCCATCTGCGCGTCGTCCAGGCACGCTGCGATCAGCAAGATGGCATCGGCGCCCAGCACGCGCGCCTGCCAGACCTGGTAGGGATCGATCAGAAAATCCTTGCGCAGCGCCGGCAGGGGCGCGGCCTGACGCGCCTGGCGCAGGTACTGGGGATGCCCCTGGAAATAAGTCTCGTCGGTCAACACCGACAGACAGGCTGCGCCGTGGCGCGCATAACTGGCGGCAATCGCCGCCGGATCGAAGTCAGGGCGCAGCACCCCTTTGGAAGGGCTGGCCTTTTTGGCTTCGGCAATGACGGCGGGGCGTCCGGCGTGGATGGCGCTGCGCAGCGCGCCGACGAAATCGCGCGGTGCATCGGCGCTCAGGCTCGCCTCGGCGCGCACGCGCAGCGCCGCCAGCGGCTCGCGCTGCTGGGCCGCGGCCACTTCCGCCCGCTTGGTGGCGCAGATCCGTTGCAGGATGTCGCTCATGCCGCCGCCCCTTGCGTGGCCAGCCGGTGGGTGGTGGTGATGAACTGCTCCAGCTTGGCCTTGGCTGCGCCGCTGCCCAGTGCCTGGCGCGCGCGCTCGATGCCGGCCTCGATCGAGTCGACCACATCGGCCGCATACAGGGCCACGCCGGCGTTGAACGCCACGATGTCGGCGGCGGGGCCCGGCACCCCGTCCAGCACCGCCAGCAGCTTGGCGCGCGACTCCTCCGGGCTGGCCACCTGCAGGCTGCGCTGGCCGGCCATCGCCAGACCGAAATCTTCCGGGTGGATGTCGTACTCCAGGATCTGACCGTCCTTGAGCTCGCCCACCATCGTGGCCGCCCCCAGGCTGACCTCATCCAGCCCGTCGCGCCCCCACACCACCAGCGCATGGCGCGCGCCCAGGCGCTGCAGCACGCGCACCTGGATGCCCACCAGATCGGGGTGGAAGACCCCCATCAGGATGTTGGGCGCCCCGGCAGGGTTGGTCAGCGGCCCCAGGATGTTGAAGATCGTCTTGACCCCCATCTCGCGGCGAATCGGCGCGACGTTTTTCATCGCTGGATGGTGGTTGGGCGCGAACATGAAGCCCACCCCGACCTCGCGGATGCACTGTGCGATGGCAGCCGCCGGCAGGTTGATGTTGACCCCCAGGCTTTCCAGCACGTCGGCGCTGCCGGACTTGCTGCTGACGCTGCGGCCACCGTGCTTGCTGACCTTGGCGCCGGCGGCGGCGGCTACAAACATCGCGCAGGTGGAGATGTTGAAGGTCTGGGCCCCGTCGCCGCCGGTGCCCACGATGTCGACCAGGTGCGTGCCATCGTCCACCGGCACGCGCACCGCAAATTCGCGCATCACCTGGGCCGCGGCGGTGATTTCGCCGATGGTTTCCTTCTTGACGCGCAGGCCCGTGATGATGGCCGCGGTCATCAGCGGGGAGATCTCCCCGCTCATGATCAGCCGCATCAGGTGCAGCATCTCGTCGTGGAAGATCTCGCGGTGCTCGATGACGCGTTGCAGGGCCTCTTGCGGGGTGATCGTGTGGGTGTGAGGCATCGGCGATCTCCGTGGCTTAGCGGATGGTTGGAACAGAGCCAGGCCCAGCCCCGGTCGATGCACAGCACCACCGTGACCTCGGCCCAGCCCCAATCCGGCTGAGGGAATGGCCAGCGCGCTTGATGCCGCGCATCATGCCCCCTGCAGAAAGTTGTTCAGCAGCGCGTGGCCATGCTCGGTGAGGATGCTCTCCGGGTGGAACTGCACGCCCTGCACCGGCAGTTCGCGATGGCGCACGCCCATGATTTCGCCATCGTCGCACCAGGCCGTGATCTCCAGCTGCGCCGGCAGCGTCGCGCGCTCGATGGCCAGCGAGTGGTAGCGGTTGACGGTGAACTGGCGCGGCAGACCGGCAAACACGCCCTGCTGGGTGGTGGTGATGACGCTGG
This sequence comes from Tepidimonas sp., assembly GCA_025054905.1. Taxonomy (GTDB): domain Bacteria; phylum Pseudomonadota; class Gammaproteobacteria; order Burkholderiales; family Burkholderiaceae_C; genus Tepidimonas. The sequence goes on along the minus strand of JANWZF010000116.1, from coordinate 154 downwards.
TCTTGCCGTGCATCAGCTCGCGCGCGCGCACGATGCGCCCGCCAAAGGCCGCCCCGATGCTCTGATGCCCCAGGCACACGCCCAGAATCGGCACGCGCCCGGCGAAGTGACGGATCGCCGCCACCGAGATGCCCGCTTCGGCCGGCGAGCACGG
>JANWZF010000112.1 GCA_025054905.1 Tepidimonas sp. | reverse complement strand
GCCAACCGTTGCGCCAGCCAGGCTTGCGGTTCCTGCCCTTGCAGATCGATGCCACCGCGCGCCACTCCAGTGCGGATGAAGGTCTCGAACGTCACGCCCGGGCGCAGGATGTCGGCCAGCTGCGGGTGCAGGGCGTAGAAGCGATCGTTGGCCCACACCAGCCGCTGCTGCGCATCGAACACCGACAGCGCTGCCCCCACCGCGTCCAGCGCACTGATGAGCAACTGGCGGTTTTCCTCCGCTTCGGCACGCGCGCGCTCCAGCTCGGTCACATCGATACGCAATCCGACAGTGTAGCCGTCCGGCAGCCGACGTTCAATCACGCGCAAGCGCCGGCCGTGGGCTTGCGTTTGCAGAAAATCTGACTCGGGCTGGCGGTGCAGCGCCAAGCGCTCACGCACCCAGGCCTCCACACGACCAATCGCTGCCGGATATTCACCACGTTCTGCGGCATAGCGCACGATCTCTTCGAAAGAGCGGCCCGGCTCCAATAGGTGGCTGGTGGTGGGGTGCAACGCACGATAGCGTTCATTGCACAGCACCAGACGGTCCTGCGGATCGTAAAGAACAAATCCCTCGGCCAAAGCATCAATGGCCGCTCGTAACAACTGTTCGGCCCGAGCCGCGCTTTGCTCTGCAATTTTGAGATCTGTGATCTCCAGATTAGCCCCGAAGATCTCGCGGGCACGGCCGTCGGCATCACGTTCAAAGGCCTGCCCGCGCGTGCGCACCCACAGCCAGCGCCCATCGGTGTGGCGCATACGCAAGGTGTATTCAAAAGCCTCGCTCGCACCCTCCACATGCGCCTGCAGCGCCAGCAGGACCCCGGGCAGATCCTCGGGATGGACGTGCTCGGCCCAGGTGGCCATGCCGATGCGCAACGGCCCCGGCTCGGGCCGACCCAGCATGCGCAGCCAGCGCTCGTCGACCTCAGCATCGCCGGCGTTGGGATCCAGCACCCAGGTCCCTGCCCCTGTGGTGTACACAATATTTTCCAGGCGTTGCTGCTGTACCCGCAGCGCGGTTTCGGCCTGTTTGCGCGGCGTGATGTCGAAGCGGATCGACAGGTAGCGCTCGATGCAACCGCGTGCATCGAACAGCGGCGCCACGATGCTGTCCACCCAGTACAGGCGCCCGTCCTTGGCTCGGTTGCAGATTTCCCCACGCCAGGCATGGCCCAGCGTGATCGTGCCCCAGAAGTCGGCCCAGAACGCGCGGTCGTGCTGGCCCGAGTTGACAATGCTGTGCGGCGCGCCGATCAGCTCGTCACGCGTGTAGCCGCTGATCGCGCAAAACGCTTCGTTGGCGTCGACGATGGTGCCGTCCGGGGCGGCCTGGCTGACGATGGCGTGCTGGCGCACCGTGTTCATCAGCGTTTCGGCTTCGGCCAGCGCGATCTGCAGCCGCTCCTGCGTGCGCACGCGTTCGGTGATGTCGATTTCCACCGCCATAAAGCCGGTGCAGGCGCCGCTGTCATCGCGCAGCGGCACCAGCTCGATCGACACCCAGTAGTCGCGGCCGTCCTTGGTGCGGTTGAGAATGTCGACCTGGCAGCCCTCGCCGCGGCACACCGCCTCGCGCAGCGTTGCCACGGCCTGCGGGTCGGTGTGCGGCGCCTGCAACAGCCGCCCCGGCACCTGACCGAGCATTTCATCACGCGTGTAGCCGGTCAGCTGCTCGCAGGCCGCGTTGACCCAGGTCACGCGCCCGACGCGGTCGGTGAAGATGATGGCGTTGTGGGTGTGGCGCGCCACCAGCGACAGGCGCTCGACATCGCTTTGCAACACCCTCAGCCGCTCGCGCTCGGCCTGCCGCAGGCGAAAGACCGCTGTCGTGGCCCAGCCGGCCAGCAACGCTATCGGCAGCGCCCCAGCCGCCACAATCAGCGCCGCTGCCGGCTGCCACTGGCGCTGCAGCGCCGGCGTGCTGCGCACCAGCAGGTCGAAGCGGCGCTGCGCCAGCTCTACCTGCCGGTGCGCGCCCGCCCAGGCACCGGCACGCCAGTCCTGCCCTGCTATCAGCAGCGCTGCGACCTCATGCGCATCGCTGTTTAGCAGCGACACCCCGACCGGCCCGTGGGCGGCCCCGGGCGGCAGCGGCTGACCAGGCGGCAGATCGGCCAACGTGCGCGACGCAGCCACGTCCACCCAGTGCCAGTCGTAGCGCCGATCGGTCAATCCAGCTTCTCGGGCCAACTCCGTCGCCGACACCCCGGTGACCACAAAACCCACCAGCTCGGCGCGGCGCTGCTCGACGTTGGCCGGTGTCCAGCCGCTGCGGTACACCGGCAGCACAAACAGCAAGCCATATTCGGCCCGGTCGGTGTTGGCCAGACGCACTGGCGCGCTGACCGCCAGGTTGCCGCTGTCGGCGGCCTGCTGGAACGCCTGCGCCCGGTGCGGCTCGCTGCCCAGCTCCAGCCCGATCAGTCGTACCAGGCTCGATGGTTCGATCCAGTCAATCAAGTACCGATCCGCATGCACATCGGCCCCTGGCCGCAAGGCCCGGTATTGCACGTCAGCCGGCAGGCCGCGCTGGCGCATCTCGCTTAGCCAGTCGGCCACGCCATTGGCGGGCACGCGCCGCACAAAGGCCACGCCGCTGGCCGCTGGATAGCGTTCAGGCAACTCCAACTGCTGCACAAAGGTGCGCGCCTGGCGCCAGCTGGCTTGGGGATGGGTATGCAGCCAGCTGCGCACCGCCAGAAGCAGTGCCCCATAACGATCGGTCACTGCGCTCAGTTCCCGCTGCGCACTCTCGAGCTCGTCTTCGAGATAGGTTTGCAGCTCCTGTCGCGCGCGCTCGTGCAGCCAGCCCGCCAGCGCCAACCCCAACGCCAGCACGGCCAGCCCCACCAGCAGCGCCACCCAGCCCCTGCCGTCGTCCCCCATCCAGCCGCGCTGCTGCCGCACTGCCTGCCCCTTGCTGTCGTCAGCCCAACACCCGCTGCATCTCGGCCAGCAGCCGCTCGGCGTCCAGCGGTTTGGCCACGTAGCCGTCGGCCCCCGCCTCCAGCAGGCGCCGGCGATCTTCCGGCAGGTCGTAGGCCGTGACCATGATCACCGGTGTGCGGCGCACCCCGCGGGCCTCGCGCGCGCGCAGCTCGCGCAGCGCCTCCAGCCCG
>JANWZF010000344.1 GCA_025054905.1 Tepidimonas sp. | reverse complement strand
AGGGTGCAAGTGGCCCGAGACGCGCTCATGGACGGCGGCCACGTAGCGGGGACTGTCGACCCAGCGCCGCACCGCTTCGCCTTCGGCCCATTCGGTGACAAAGCCGAGCTCGGTGTGCAGCGCCTCGAATTCCGCGCGCAGCTGATGCGCCTTGCGAGGGCGGTCGGCCACCACCAGATAGCCGCGCCGCCATTCGCAATCGATGGCGTGGCGCTGCACGCGCTGCTCCACCGCCTCCACCGCCTCCAGCGACCACTGCCAAAGCTGGTGCGCCAGCGTGGGGCCCAGCTGCTGCTTCAGCGTGGCCTGGCCGCAGGCGTAGCCGACGATGACCTGTCCTCCGTTGCGACCGCTGGCACTGGCGCCGAGCCGGCCCGCTTCCAGCAGCACCACGCGGCGGCCGCGTTCGGCCAACTCCAGCGCCGTGCTCAGGCCCGCCAGGCCGCCGCCGATCACCACCACATCGGCGCGATGCAGGCCCTGCAGCGGTGGCAACGGTGCCGGGCGCTGCACGCTGGCCTCGTAGTAACTGGCGGTGTTGAGCTGGGTATCCGAACGCAGCAGGCTGGGTCGCATGGCGGGCAGCTCGGCAGTGGCGAGCAACAGGCGCCACGATAGCGCGACCCCGCCTCGGGCTCAGGGCCAATCGAGCCCCGGTCGGTGGGTCCGGCCAGGCGGCCACCGCCGCGCCATGCGATCGTCACACCAACGTCATGCTGGAACCCAACAATGGACCGTGCCGCAGCCTTGGGGGGCTGCGTCGGGACCGTTGGGGCTTCGTTTCCCCTTTTCCAATGTCATGCATACGGTGTTGCCGCCATGGCCAAAGATTTCGACCTGATGGAAAACTCCAACCGCAGCGCCAATCCGACCATCCACGAGGTCTCGGATCCGGCGCGGCGCATTTTGGTGCGCGGCGCACTGGCCAGCGCGGCCGCCAGCCTGCTGGGCGGCGGTCTGCTGGCCGGCTGCGCCAGCCCGTCGTACCCTGCCAAAGCGGCGGCGCTGGGCCGTGGCATCGGCTTTGCCAGCGTGCCGATGCGCGACGTCGACGACGTGCTGGTGCCGCCCGGCTACACCGCCCGGGTGCTCAACCGCTGGGGTGACCCGGTGGGCATCGCCGGGCGCATGCCGGCGTTCAAGCCCGACGGCTCCAACACCGCGGCCGAGCAGGAAGCGCAGGCCGGCATGCACCACGATGGCCTGGCTTACTACCCGCTGGACGGCAGCCGCCGCGGCCTGCTGGCCATCAACCACGAGTACACCGACGACGGCCTGCTGCACCCCGATGGGATGAAGACGTGGAGCGCCGAAAAAGTGCGCAAGGCCCAGGCCGCCCATGGCGTGTCGATCATCGAAGTCGAAGCCACCCCGCAGGGCTGGCGCCAGGTGCTGCCGTCGAAATACGCCCGGCGCATCACGGCCAACACGCCGATGCAGATCAGCGGCCCGGCGGCCGGCCACGCGCTGATGCGCACCGCTGCCGACCCCAGCGGCACGCGCGTGCTGGGCACGCTGAACAACTGCGCCCATGGCGAAACGCCGTGGGGCACCTACCTCACCTGCGAAGAAAACTTTATCGGCTATTTCCACGGCCCGGATCAGCCCGATGCGCACGGGCGCCGCTGGGGCCTGAGAAAAGGCGGCAGCGGCTACCGCTGGCATGAATTCGACGAACGCTTCGATGCCACGCGCCACCCCAACGAGCCCAACCGCTTCGGCTGGGTCGTCGAGATCGATCCGTTCGACCCGACGATGACGCCGATCAAGCGCACCGCGCTGGGCCGTGCCGCCCACGAAGGCGCTGCCGTGGCGCTGACCGACGATGGCCGCGCCGTGCTCTACATGGGTGAGGACGCGCGTTTCGAATACATCTACAAGTTTGTCAGCCGCGACCGCGTCAAACCCGGCGGCTTTGCGGCCAACCGCGAGCTGCTGGACCACGGCACGCTGTACGTGGCGCGCTTCGACGCCGACGGCACCGGCGTGTGGATCCCGCTGATCCACGGCCAAGGCCCGCTGACCGCGGCCAACGGCTTTGCCGACCAGGGCGAGGTCTTGATCAAGAGCCGCCAGGCCAGCGACCTGCTGGGCGCAACCAAGATGGACCGGCCCGAGTGGGTGGCAATCGACCCGCACAGCGGCGAGGTCTACTGCACGCTTACCAACAACACCGCGCGCGGCGCCCAGGGCCGGCCCGGCGTCGACGCCGCCAATCCGCGCGCGAA
>JANWZF010000267.1 GCA_025054905.1 Tepidimonas sp. | reverse complement strand
ATCGTCTTCGAGGAGGCATCATGACCGCTCACTACCAGGTCCACGGTGACGTGGCCGTCATCACGCTGGACAATCCGCCGGTCAACGGTCTGGGGCTGGCCACCCGGCAGGCCATCGCGCAGGGACTGGATCGGGCCCACGACGATGAAGCCGTGCGCGCCATCGTGCTGACCGGTGCCGGCAAGGCGTTTTCTGGGGGGGCCGACATCAAGGAATTTGGTTCGCCCAAGGCCTATCAGGACCCCAACCTGCTGAGCCTGATCCTGACGCTGGACCAGGCGCGCAAGCCCGTGGTGGCCGCGGTGCACAGCGTGTGCATGGGGGGCGGGCTGGAGCTGGCGTTGGGAGCGCATTACCGCATCGCCGCACCGGGCACGCAGGTGGCGTTGCCGGAGGTCAAGCTGGGTCTGATCCCGGGGGCAGGGGGCACCCAGCGCCTGCCGCGCGTGCTGGGCGTGGAGGCGGCGTTGAACATGATCGTCAGTGGCGAGCCGGTGCCGGCCGAGCGGCTGGCCCAGTTGCCAGGGCAGCGTCTGTTCGACCGCATCGCCCGCAGCGCCGAATCGTTGCTGGAGGAGGCCCTTGCGCTGGCGCGCGAGGTCGCCCAACGCCACGCTGACGGCACGCCACTGCCGCGCGTGCGCGACTTGCCCTGCCGCCATCCGCAGGGCGAGGCGTACTTCCAGTTTGCGCGCAACATGGTTGGGGCCCAGGCCAAGCACTATCCGGCGCCGCTGAAGTGCATCGATGCGGTGCAGGCCGCCACGACCAAGCCGTTCGAGCAGGGACTGGCGCTGGAGCGGCAGACCTTCCTGAACCTGATGACCGATCCGGTCAGCATCGCGCTGCGCCACGTCTTCATGGCCGAGCGCGCCGCCGGCAAGATTGCCGACGTGCCGGCCGACACCCCCCTGCGCGACGTGCGCGCGGTGGCGGTGATCGGTGCCGGCACCATGGGTAGCGGCATCACGATCAATTTTCTCAACATCGGCCTGCCGGTCACGATCCTGGAGATGCGGCAGGAGGCGCTGGAGCGCGGCGTGGCCAACATCCGCTCCATCTACGAAGGGCAGGTGGCCAAGGGCAAGCTCAAGCCCGAACAGATGCAGCAACGGCTGGCTTTGCTGCGCACCACGCTGTCTTACGACGACATCCGCGATGCGGACCTGGTGATCGAGGCGGTGTTCGAAGATCTGGAGGTCAAGCGGCAGGTGTTCGAGCGCCTGGATGCGGTGATGAAGCCCGGGGCGATCCTGGCCACCAACACGTCGACGCTGGACGTGGACAAGATCGCGGCGTTCACGCGCCGTCCGCAGGACGTCATCGGGACGCACTTCTTCAGCCCGGCGCATGTGATGAAACTGCTGGAAGTGGTGCGTGGCCGCGCCACCGCCAAGGATGTGCTGGCCACTGTGATGGCGCTGGGCAAGCGCATCAAAAAGACCTGCGTGGTCAGCGGCGTGTGCGACGGGTTCATCGGCAACCGCATGATCGAGCAATACAGCCGCCAGGCCGGTTTTCTGCTCGAAGAGGGCTGCACACCGCAGCAGGTCGACCGCGCGATTGAAAAATTCGGTTTTGCGATGGGTCCGTTTCGCATGGGGGATCTGGCTGGCAACGACGTGGGCTGGTACATCCGCAAGCGCCGCTACGTCGAAAAGCCGCATCTGCGCTACAGCCCGATCGCCGACCGGCTGTGCGAACTTGGGCGCTTTGGCCAGAAGACGGGCGCGGGTTGGTACGACTACCAGCCCGGCAAGCGCGACGCCATTCCGAGCCCCGTCGTGCAGCAGCTGATCGAGGATTTCCGCAAGGAGCGCGGCATCACGCCGCGCGCCATCAGCGATGAGGAAATCGTGCAGCGGCTGGTGTTTGCCTTGGTCAACGAAGGGGCCCACATCCTGCAGGAGGGCATCGCCGCGCGCGCCAGCGACATCGACCTGGTGTACCTGACGGGCTACGGTTTTCCGGTCTGGCGCGGCGGGCCGATGCACTACGCCGAGCAGTACGGTCTGTTCAACGTCGTGCAGGCCATGAAGCGCTTTGCGCGCAATCCGCTCGACGACGCCCAGTTCTGGCAGCCCGCGCCGCTGATCCAGCGCCTGGTGGCCGAAGGCAAAGGGTTTGCAGCCGCCTGAACCGGTGCGTCGCGGTTCGCGTCGCGTCAGCTTCTGCGTTTTCCAAGGAATGCCATCATGAGCAATGCCGTCATTGTTTCCACCGCCCGCACGCCGCTGGCCAAAAGCTGGAAGGGCGCCTTCAACATGACCCATGGGGCCACGCTCGGTGGACACGTGGTGCGCGCGGCCCTGGAGCGCGCGCGCCTCGATCCGGCCGAAGTGGAAGATGTCATCATGGGCTGCGCCAACCCCGAAGGCGCCACGGGCTGGAACATCGCCCGCCAGATCGCGCTGGCGGCGGGCTGTCCGGTCAGCGTCAGTGGCATCACCATCAACCGCTTTTGCTCGTCTGGCCTGCAGACGATCGCGCTGGCGGCGCAGCGCATCATGGCCGGTGAAGGAGAGGTCTACGTGGCCGGCGGTGTCGAAAGCATCTCGTGCGTGCAAAACGAGATGAACAAGCACATGTTCACCGATCCGGCTCTGCTGGCGCGCAAGCCCGAGATTTACTGGACCATGCTGCAGACCGCCGAGCAGGTGGCCAAGCGTTACGGCATCACGCGCGATGCAATGGACGAGTATGGCGCGGCCAGCCAGCAGAAAGCCTGCGCAGCCGCGGCAGCCGGCAAGTTCGACGATGAGATCGTGCCGATCACCGTCACCGCCGGGGTGGTGGACAAGACGCTGGGCCTGATCACCCGCGAAGTAACCGTCACGCGCGACGAGGGGCTGCGTGAAGGCACGACCAAGGAGGCGATTGCCGCCATCAAGCCGGCGCTGCCTGGGGGCACGATCGCCGCGGGCAACGCGAGCCAGTTTTCCGACGGTGCCGGAGCGTGCGTGGTGATGGACGAGCGTCTGGCCGAACGCAAGGGGCTGCAGCCGCTGGGACGTTTTCTGGGCTTTGCGGTGGCCGGCTGCGAGCCCGACGAGATGGGTATCGGGCCGGTGTTTGCCGTGCCGAAGGTGCTGCAGCGCCTGGGCCTGACGGTGGATGACATCGACCTGTGGGAGCTCAATGAGGCGTTTGCGGTGCAAGTGATTTACTGCCGCGATCGCCTGGGCATTCCACCCGAGCGGCTCAACGTCAATGGTGGAGCCATCGCCATCGGTCACCCTTACGGCATGTCGGGGCAGCGTTTGACCGGCCACGCCTTGATCGAGGGCAAGCGCCGTGGTGCCAAGCGGGTGTGCGTGACCATGTGCATCGGCGGCGGCATGGGCGCGGCCGGGGTGTTCGAGGTGCTGTGAAATGTCGTCGCAGGGTCTGCGCCCGGTCATCGATTTTTTGCTGTACGACTGGCTGCGCGTGACGACCCTGTGCAGCCGGCCCCGTTACGCCGAGCACGGGCGCGAGACCTTTGACGCCGTGCTGGACACCTGCGAACGCATCGCCCGCGAGAAGTACGCTGCCTACAACCGCACGGTGGACACCGATGAGCCGCGCTGGGATGGCGAGCGCGTGATCGTGCCCGCGTGTACCCACGAGGCCTGGCAGGCGTATGCGCAAAGCGGCATGCTGGCCGCCGCCCAGGACGTCGAGCTAGGGGGCATGCAGTTGCCCTACGTGGTGGAGGCGGCGGGTAACGCCTTCTTTGCGGCGGCTTCGGTCAGCATCGGCGCAGGCATGTTGACGGTGGGCAACGCCAATCTGCTGCTGGCCCATGGCAGCGCGGCGCAGCAGCGCGCGTTTGCCTGGCCGCAGCTCGCAGGGCGTTTTTCCGGCACGATGTGTCTGAGCGAACCGCAGGCCGGCTCCAGCCTGAGCGATATCGCCACGCGGGCCGTGCCGGACGGCGAGGGTTACGAGGACGATCCGCTGGGGCCGCGCTACCGCTTGCGCGGCAACAAGATGTGGATCTCGGCTGGCGAGCACGAGCTGACCGACAACATCGTCCACCTGGTGTTGGCCAAGATTCCTGACCCAGACGGGCGGCTGGTGCCCGGCGTGCAGGGGATCTCGCTGTTCATCGTCCCCAAGAAGCTGGTGGACGAGCAGGGGCAGCTGACGGGGCTGCGCAACGATGTGGCGCTGGCGGGTCTGAACCACAAGTGCGGCTGGCGCGGCACCCCCAACACCCTGCTGCATTTTGGCGAGGGGCGCTACCCGGTGCGGGCGGCTGGCTTGGGTCCCGGGCTGGACGGCGCCGGTGCCGGTGCCATTGGCTATCGGGTCGGACAGCCAGGGCAGGGCCTGCGCATCATGTTCCACATGATGAACGAAGCGCGCATCGGGGTCGGCATGGCGGCCACGATGCTGGGCATGGCCGGCTACCTGGCCAGTCTGGCGTATGCCCGCACACGCCTGCAGGGGCGCCCCCTTGGGCCAGGTGGCAAAGACCCGGCGCAGCCGCCGGTGCGCATCATCGAGCACGCCGATGTCAAGCGCATGCTGCTGGCGCAAAAGGCGTACTGCGAGGGGGCCCTGGCCCTGGAGCTGTACTGCGCGCGGCTGGTCGATGAGCAGCGCACCGGCGAGCCGCAGGCCGCCGACGAGGCGCGTCTGCTGCTGGAGGTGCTGACCCCGATCGCCAAAAGCTGGCCCAGCGAATGGTGTCTGGAAGCCAACAGTCTGGCGATCCAGGTGCACGGTGGCTATGGCTACACACGCGACTTTCCGGTGGAGCAGTATTGGCGCGACAACCGCCTGAACATGATTCATGAGGGCACCCACGGCATCCAGGCGCTGGATCTGCTCGGGCGCAAGGTGCGGATGGAGCAGGGGCGCGGTCTGGCGTTGCTGGGTCAGCGCGTGCTGTCCACGGCGCAGCACGCCGAGGCGGTTGCGGCGTTGACGGGCTACGCCGTGGCGTTGCGGCAAGCGTGGCAGGACGTCGTGCAGGCCACCGAGGCCGCCTGGGCCGATGCCGATGCAGCGGCCGCGCTGGCCAATGCGGTGCCTTACATGCAGGCGTTCGGACACACGGTGTTGGCGTGGCTGTGGCTTGATGTGGCCCGGGTGGCTGTGTTGCGCACGGATACCGCCAGTGTCGGCCGCCTGCAGGCTTGCCGCTATTTCTTTCACTACGAACTGCCCAAGATCGGGCCGTGGTTGCAGGTGGTGCGCACGCGCGATACCACCTGCGCCGCGATGCCCGAGGAGGCCTTTTGACCGTCATCGAGGAGACTGTGGACCATGACCCCCCGCACGATTCAGCAGTTGTTCGACCTGACCGGGCGCGTGGCGCTGGTCACGGGTGGCTCGCGCGGCCTGGGGCTGCAGATCGCCCAGGCTTTGGGCGAAGCCGGCGCCAAGGTGATGCTGGCGGCCCGCAAGGCCGACGAGCTGGAGCAGGCAGCCGCTGGGTTGCAGGCGCAGGGGATCGATGCGCGCTGGTGCGCGGCCGACTGCGCGCGCGAAGATGAGTTGCACCGCCTGGGCAGCGAGACGCTGCAGCGTCTGGGTGACATCGATATCCTGGTCAACAACGCGGGGGCAGCCTGGGGCGCGCCAGCCGAGGAGCACCCGCTGGAAGCCTGGGACAAGGTCATGAACCTCAACATCCGGGGCTATTTCATTCTGAGCCAGTACGTTGGCAAGCACAGCATGATTCCGCGCCGGCGCGGCAGCATCCTCAACGTGGCTTCCATTGCCGGCCTTGGCGGCAACCCTCCCGATCTGAAGACCATCGCCTACAACACCTCCAAAGGCGCGGTGATCAACTTCACCCGTGCGCTGGCGGCGGAGTGGGGGCGCTATGGCATCCGTGTCAACGCCCTTTGCCCGGGGTTCTTCCCAAGCAAGATGACCCGCGGCACGCTGCAGGCCCTGGGTCAACAGCGGCTGGCCGCGCACGCGCCGTTGAACCGCCTCGGCGACGACGAGGATCTGAAGGGTGCCGCCGTGCTGTTCGCTTCGGACGCGGGCAAGCACATCACCGGACAGTGGCTGGCCGTGGACGGAGGCGTCAGTGCCGTCACCGGAGGCTGATCTGCCGTTCAGCGTCCCGATCCCGTTCGTCGAGCTGCTCGGTCTGCGTTTGCGCCGCTGGGACGATGGCGTGGCCGAGATCGCTTTCGAACCCGGGCCGCAGCATTTGAACTCGTTTGCCGTGGTGCACGGCGGTGTCAGCATGACGCTGCTGGATGTGGCGATGGCCCATGCAGCGCGCAGCGTGCAGCGCGACCTGGGCGTGGTCACCATCGAGATGAAGACGTCGTTTTTGCAAGCTGCGCAGGGGCCGCTGCGCGCGCATGGCCGGCTGCTGCACCGCACCGCGACGCTGGCCTTCACCGAAGGCGAAATCCGCGACGCCGCCGGGCGTCTGTGCGCGCATGGCAGTGGCACCTTCCGCTATGTGCGCCGTTTGCCCACGCCCCAGCGGGGCGTGCACCGGTTCGGTGCTGTTCCTCCGCCTCCCGCTGAATGAGTCCGCTGCCTGTGCAGCGCTGTTGAACCCTTGCAAGGAGTTAGGCCATGCCCCGCAATCAGCAAATCCTGCTCGTCAGCCGCCCCCAAGGCGAGGCGACGCTGGACAACTTCGCCCTCGTGGAATGCGACACGCCGGAATTAGCCGAGGGTCAGGTGCTGGTGCGCCACCACTACCTGAGCCTGGATCCCTACATGCGTGGCCGCATGAACGAAGGCAAAAGCTACGCGGCTCCTCAGCCCCTCGGCGAAGTCATGATCGGTGGCACCGTGGGCCAGGTTGAAGTCAGCCGCCATCCGCGCTACGCCGCCGGTGACTGGGTGGTGGGCATGGGTGGATGGCAGTTGTACAGCGTGGTCAACCCCGATCAGCCGGGCGTGCTGCGCAAAGTGGATGTCACGCGCATTGCGCCCAGTCACTACCTTGGGGCGGTGGGCATGCCGGGCGTGACGGCGTGGTACGGGCTGAACAAGATCCTGGAGCCGCGTGCGGGCCAGACCATCACAGTCAGCGCGGCGGCAGGCGCCGTCGGCAGTGCCGTGGGGGTGTTGGCCAAACAGCGCGGCTGCCGGGTCGTCGGTATCGCCGGGGGGCCGGACAAATGCGCTTACGTGCGCGACGAGCTCGGTTTTGACGACTGCATCGATTACCGGCAGCATCCCGACCTGCGGGCCCTGGCGGCGGCTCTGAAGGCCGCCTGTCCGCAGGGCATCGACGGTCACTTCGAAAATGTCGGCGGTCTGGTGCTCGATGCAGTGATGCTGCGTGCCAACGCGTTTGCGCGCGTGGCCCTGTGCGGCATGATCGCCGGCTACGACGGCCAGCCACTGCCGATGCTCAATCCCTCGCTGATCCTGATCAACCGCATGCGCATCGAGGGTTTCATCGTCAGTGAGCATATGGACGTCTGGCCGCAGGCGTTGGCCGAGCTGGGCGAACTGGTGGCCAGTGGACGCTACCGGCCGCGCGAGTCGATCGCGCATGGGCTGGCTGCTGCGCCCGAAGCCTTTCTTGGCCTGCTCAAAGGGCGCAATTTCGGCAAGCAGCTGGTCAAGCTGGTCGATTGAAAGCGGGGGGCCAACCATGCTGACCGAATGGGCAGGGCGCACCGCCGTCATCACGGGAGCGGGCTCTGGGCTGGGGCGTGAGCTGGCGCGCCAGTGTGCGGCGCGTGCGATGAACCTGGTACTCGTGGACGTGCAGGACGACGCCCTGCAGGCCGCCGCCGCCGAGGCGAAGCAGGCCGGTGCGGCCGTGCTGGCGTGCAAGGTCGACGTCGCCCAGGCCGAGGCGATGGAAGCGCTGGCGGCGCAGATCCAGCAGCGGTTTGGCGCGCCGCATCTGGTCTGCAACAACGCGGGCGTGGCGGCAGGCGGCCTGGTGTGGGAAAACACCGTGGCCGATTGGCAGTGGGTGCTGGGGGTCAATCTGTGGGGCGTGATCCATGGCGTGCGCCTGTTGGTGCCGATGATGTTGCAGGCCGCGCAGGCCGACGCCTCGTGGCGCGGCCACATCGTCAACACCGCCAGCATGGCCGGCCTGCTGACGCCGCCCAACATGGGGGTCTACAACGTCAGCAAGCACGCCGTCGTGGCGCTGACCGAAACGCTGTACCAGGATGTGCGGCTGCTCACCGATCAGATCGGGGTCAGTGTGCTGTGTCCGTATTTCGTGCCCACGGGCATTGCGCACAGCGAGCGCAACCGACCCGCGGCGCTGGCGGCGGGCACCCCGACGCGCAGCCAATTGATCGGTCGCGCGATGAGCGAGAAGGCCGTCAGCGCCGCACGGGTGACGGCTGCCGAGGTGGCGCAACGCGTGCTCGAGGCCGTCGAGCACGATCGGTTTTATATTTTCAGTCACCCGGAGGCGCTGGCTCCGGTGGAGCAGCGCATGCGGGCCATCGTCAGCGGTGGCTGTCCACCGGATCCGTTTGCGCAACGCCCCGAAGTGGGCGCGCAGCTGCGCGCGGCGCTGCGCTCAGGGGGTTGAGCCGTCGCCCTCGGGCCGCTCCAGGTGGCAAGGACCGCCTGGGGCTTATGGCACACTCGCGCGCTTTCGGACTCTGTCGTTGCCTTCCGTGTCCATGACCATCGTCGAACGCATCGCCCAGGAGTTGGGGGTCCACGCGCGCCAGGTGCAGGCGGCGGCCGACCTGCTCGATGGCGGCGCCACCGTACCGTTCATCGCCCGCTACCGCAAGGAAGCCACGGGCGGGTTGACCGACACCCAACTGCGCCAGCTCGAGGAGCGGCTGCGGTACCTGCGTGAGCTGCAGCAGCGCCGCGAGGCGATCCTGCGCAGCATCGAGGAGCAGGGCAAGCTCAGCGCCGAGCTGCGCGCCGCCATCGAAGCCGCAGCCACCAAGCAGGACTTGGAGGATCTGTATCTGCCGTACCGGCCCAAGCGCCGCACCAAAGGACAGATCGCGCGCGAGGCGGGGCTGGAGCCGCTGGCCGACGCGCTGTGGGCCGATCCGACGCTGGATCCCCACGTGGTGGCGCAGGCCTATGTGCAGCCGGCGGCACGCGAGGAGGGGGGTGATTTCACCACCACCGCGGCGGTGCTGGATGGGGCGCGCGACATCCTGAGCGAGCGCTGGGCCGAAGCGGCGGCGATCGTGCAGCCGCTGCGCGAATGGCTGTGGGAGCATGGCTTGCTGCGCAGCCGGCGCATCGAGGCGCGCAACCCGGACGACCCCGAGGTGGCCAAGTTTCGCGACTATTTCGAGCACGACGAACCGATCGGGCGCGTGCCGTCGCACCGGGCGCTGGCCATGCTGCGCGGCCGCGCGCAGGAGGTGCTGGATGTGCGCCTGGCGCAGCCGCAAGAGCCGCTGCCCGGGCAGCCGTCCGAGGCCGAGCAGCGGCTGGCCCGCCTGTTGGGCTGGCAGCACCAGGGGCGGGCGGCGGACGACTGGCTGCGCCGCTGCATCGCCTGGACGTGGCGGGTCAAGCTTGCCCTGGCGGTGGAGCGCGACCTGCTGACCCGACTGCGCGAGCGCGCCGAGGCGGTGGCGATCCAGGTGTTTGGTGCCAACCTACGGGATTTGCTGCTGGCGGCGCCGGCCGGACCCCGTCCGACGATGGGGCTCGATCCGGGTATCCGCACCGGCATCAAGGTGGCCGTGGTCGATGCTACGGGCAAGGTGGTGGAGGCCACCACGGTGTATCCGTTTGAGCCGCGGCGGGACGTCGAAGGCACGCTGGCTGCCTTGGCGGCGCTCGTGCAGCGCCATCGCGTCGAGCTGATCGCCATCGGCAACGGCACCGCCAGCCGCGAGACCGACCGCCTGGTGGCCGAGCTGCTGCAGCGCCTGCGCCAGGCCGGTCAGGCACCGCTGCCGCACAAGGTGGTCATCAGCGAGGCGGGCGCTTCGGTTTACAGCGCCAGCGAGCTGGCCGCGCAGGAGCTGCCGCAGCTGGACGTGAGCCTGCGCGGAGCGGTCAGCATTGCGCGGCGCCTGCAGGACCCGCTGGCCGAGCTGGTCAAGATCGATCCCAAGAGCATCGGGGTGGGGCAGTACCAGCACGACGTGGATCAGACGCAACTGGCGCGCACACTGGATGCGGTGGTGGAGGACTGCGTCAACGCCGTGGGCGTCGATCTCAACACCGCCAGCCCGGCGTTGTTGGCGCGGGTTTCCGGTCTGTCGGCGGCCACGGCGCGCGCCATGGTTCATTGGCGCGAGGCCCACGGACCCTTCCGCCACCGGCGCCAGCTGCTGGAGGTGACGGGCATCGGGCCCAAGACGTTCGAGCAGTGTGCCGGGTTTTTGCGCATCCGCGACGGTGATGAACCGCTGGACATGACCGGCGTGCACCCCGAGGCCTACCCCGTGGTGCAGCGCATCTTGGCCGACCTCGGCCAGCCGATCCAGGCCGTGCTGGGACGGCGCGAGCTGTTGCAGCGGCTCAACCCGGGTCGTTATGCCGATGCGCGCTTTGGCGAGCCGACCGTGCGCGACATCCTGGCCGAGCTGGAAAAGCCCGGGCGCGATCCGCGGCCCGAATTTCGGGTGGCGCGTTTCGACGAGGCGGTTCAGGATTTGGCCGACCTCAAACCCGGGATGGTGCTGGAGGGCACCGTGACCAACGTGGCCCAGTTTGGCGCCTTCGTCGACATCGGGGTGCACCAGGACGGCCTGGTGCACGTCAGCCAGCTGGCGCGCCACTACGTGGCCGATGCGCGCAGCGTCGTCAAGGTGGGCGATGTCGTGCGCGTCAAGGTGCTGGAGGTCGATGCGGCACGGCGGCGCATCGCGCTGTCGCTGCGCCTGGACGAACGATCGGCGTGGTGCAGGCTGACCCGGGGCGGACGCGGCGCAGTCCCCGCGCACGGCGGCGTCCAGCCCCGCCCCCACCGCGCTGGCCGCGGCGTTTGCGCGCTTGCAGGCACAACCCCGCTCGTCGCCCGGCAGGTGATAATCGTCCATGCCATGACGCTGGACGAACTGCTGCAACAAGCCAAGGCGATTCCAAGCATTCCGCGCGTCGTCTCCGAGGTGCTGACCGAGCTCGATCAGAACGAGCCGGATGCGCGTCGTCTGGCGGAGCTGATCGCGACCGATCCGGGCCTGACCGCGCGATTGCTCAAGCTGGCCAACTCGGCCTTTTTCGGGCTGACGCGGCAGATTGACTCGGTGGGTGAGGCGGTGGCGGTGCTGGGCTTCAACCACCTGCGCACCCTGGTGCAGGCCGTGGCCCTGGGGGCCAGCTTCAAGACCGTGCCCGGCGTCAATCTGGAGCAGTTCTGGCGCTACAGCGTCAACACCGCCAAGATCTGCCGCCCCCTGGCGCGCAGCCTGAAACTGCCCGAAGGGGCGGCCTTCACCGCCGGGTTGGTGCACGCGGTGGGCGATCTGGTGATGCACATCGGCATGCCCGAGGTGGTGGCCAAGATCGACTGGCGCGTTTCACCGTTCGACCTGGCGCGCGCGGAGGTCGAACGCTCGGTACTGGGCTACACCTACGCCGACGTCAGTGCAGCCTTCGCCCAGCGTTGGGACTTTCCCGATGTCATCGTGACGGCGCTGAAGCACCAGCTGGTGCCGTTTGAGGGCGATCTGTATGAGCCGCTGGCCGGTGTGGTGCACATGGCGTCATGGCGCGCCCGCGCGCAGGAGATGAACCTGGACCGGGAGGCGCTGCGCGCCACGTTTCCGGAGGTGGTGGCGATGCTGCTGGGCCTGAGCCTGGAGACGGTGCTGGACAAGGATCCCGAACAGTGGACCTCGGCCGGTGAACTGGCGGCCTTTCTGCACTGAAACAGCGACGCATGCGACTGGACGAGCTGCTGCAACGCCCCGAAGCCCTGCCGGTGGTGCCGGAGGTGGCGGCCCAACTGATCAGCACTTTTGGCCAGGACGAGGTCGATCTGAACCAAGTCGCCCAGCAGCTGGAGCGCGATCCGGCGCTGGCCGCGCGCGTGCTGCAGCAGGCCAATTCGGCCTTTTTCCGGTTGCTGCGGCCGGTGCACAGCGTGCGCGATGCGGTTTGGGTGCTGGGTTTGACTCGCTTGCGCGCTCTGGTGTTGGCCGCAGCGGTACAAAGCCGCTTTGCGGCGCCGCCTGGCATCGAGCTGGAGCGCTTCTGGGCTTACAGCTTTGTGGCCGCATCGCTGGCCCGCACCGTGTGCGTGCCGCGTCGGCTGGATGACGCCGTGGCGTTTACCGCTGCCCTGTTGCATGCGGTGGGGGAGCTGGTCATGCATCAGGTCCTGCCACAGCAGATGGTGCCGCTGGACGCACAGACGCCGTGGTGGTCGTTGCAACGCCCCGAGGCCGAGCAGCGCATGCTGGGCTACACCTACGCGGAGGTGGGGGCGGCGTTGGCGGCCCATTGGCGCCTGCCGCG
>JANWZF010000221.1 GCA_025054905.1 Tepidimonas sp. | reverse complement strand
GCGAGGTAGGGGAGCGTGACGGCCGGGCGCCCTCACGCCTGGTCACGGTGCGGCGTGCAAGCCTCAGGCAGAAGCGGCTGCGGCGGCTTTCTTGGCGCTTTTCTGGCGCTTTTTGGCCTTCTTGACCAACCCGCCCGCGGTGAGCCGCTGGTTGCCCAGCACGCGCACGGTCTTGATTTCGGGACGGCGCCCGGGTTGCTTGGCGGGCTTGACGATCTTGTATTCACGCGGCCCCGGTTTGCGTTGCGGGTTCGGGGTCTTCTCTGCGGCGGGCTTGGGCCGCCACAGCACCAGCAGCTTGCCGATGTGTTGCACCGCCGCCGCGTCGAGCCGCTCGGCCAGTTCCTGCAGCCAGGCCTCGCGCTGGGCACGGTCGCCCTCCAGCACGCGCACCTTGATGAGGCCGTGCGCCTTCAGGGCTGCGTCCACTTCGGCCACCACGGCCTCGGTCAGGCCGCCGGCGCCGATCATGGCAACCGGCTCCAGGTGGTGGGCGGCACCGCGATGCGCGGCACGTTCGGCGGGGGTGAGGGTCAGGGCTGGCATGGGCCGGATTATCCCCCCGAAGCGGGCCGGACCGATATAGTGCGGGTCATGGTCAAAGTCCGCACCAAGAGCAAAAAGGTTGACAAGGCGTGGTTCCAGCAGCACGTGACCGACCCGTGGGTGCGGCGTGCGCAGCAGGAGGGCTACCGCGCGCGCGCCGCGTACAAGCTGCAGGAGCTGGATGAGGTGTTTCAGCTGGTGCGCCCTGGGCAGTGCATCGTGGACCTGGGGTGCGCCCCAGGGGCCTGGTGCCAGTACCTGCGGCGCCGCCTGGGGGTTCAGGCCGGGCCTGACGGGCAGGTGCGCCTGCGGGGCGTCATCGTCGGGGTCGACCTGCTGCCGGTGGAGCCGATCGACGGTGTGCATGTGCTGCAGGGCGATGTGCGCGAGGACAGCACCTTGCAGGCACTGCAGGCCACACTGCAGCAGGCCTTGGGGCAGCCCCCGCAGCGTGCGGTGGACTTGGTGGTGTCGGACATGGCCCCCAATCTGAGCGGGGTGCAGGCGGTGGATGCCGCGCGGCTTGAGCATTTGGTGGAGCTGGCGGTGGACTTTGCACTGCAGCACCTCAAGCCCGAGGGGGCGCTGGTGGTCAAGGTGTTCCATGGCGCAGCCTACGACGCGCTGGTGCGCCTGCTGCGGCAGCACTTTGTGCAGGTCAAGGCCCACAAGCCCAAGGCGTCGCGCCCGCAGTCGGCCGAAACCTTTCTGGTGGCACGGGGTCTGAAGGGGTGAGCCGCAGCCCCATGCTATCCGCGTGATAGAGAGGGTTTCGGATGGGCGGTGCAGGCGCTGCCTTGAGAGCGCCTACAATGGCCCTCATATGGTGCGATAGCCGGGCCCGCGGTGGGGCACGGCAGGGTTAGTGAGCAGGAGCCTTCGTTGAACAACAACCAGTGGATTTCCAAGGTGGCGGTCTGGATGGTGATCGCCATGGTGCTGTTCACGGTCTTCAAGCAATTCGACGGCCGTGCCACCAGCGGTGCCGGGTACATGGCGTATTCGGACTTCCTCAACGAGGTCAAGGCGCAGCGCATCAAGAGCGCCACGATCCAGGAAGGCTCCAACGGGACCGAGATCATCGCCGTCACCACGGATGATCGGCGCATCCGCACCAACGCCACCTATCTGGACCGTGGCCTGATCGGTGACCTGATTGCCAACGACGTCAAGTTCGACGTGCGCCCGCGTGAGGAAGGCTCGCTGCTGATGACGCTGCTGGTCAGCTGGGGGCCGATGCTGCTGCTGATCGGCGTGTGGATCTATTTCATGCGGCAGATGCAGGGCGGCCGCGGCGGAGCGTTCAGCTTTGGCAAGAGCAAGGCGCGCATGCTCGATGAGTCGGCCAACACCGTCACGTTTGCCGATGTGGCCGGCTGCGACGAGGCCAAGGAAGAGGTCAAGGAGCTGGTCGACTTCCTGAAAGATCCGCAGAAGTTTCAAAAGCTCGGTGGGCGTATCCCGCGCGGTCTGCTGCTGGTGGGGCCGCCGGGCACCGGCAAGACGCTGCTGGCCAAGGCCATTGCCGGCGAGGCCAAGGTGCCGTTTTTCAGCATCTCGGGCTCGGACTTCGTCGAGATGTTCGTGGGCGTGGGCGCCGCGCGCGTGCGCGACATGTTCGAGCAGGCCAAGAAAAACGCGCCGTGCATCATCTTCATCGACGAGATCGACGCCGTGGGCCGCCAGCGCGGTGCGGGCCTGGGCGGCGGCAACGATGAGCGCGAGCAGACGCTCAACCAGATGCTGGTGGAGATGGATGGCTTTGAGACCAACCTCGGCGTCATCGTGATCGCGGCCACCAACCGGCCCGACATCCTGGATGCCGCGCTGCTGCGCCCGGGTCGCTTTGACCGCCAGGTCTATGTGACGCTGCCCGACATCCGCGGGCGCGAGCAGATCCTGAAGGTGCACATGCGCAAGATCCCGATCGGGCCGGACGTCAGCCCGGAGGTGATTGCGCGCGGCACGCCGGGCATGAGCGGCGCGGATCTGGCCAACCTGTGCAACGAGGCGGCGCTGATGGCCGCGCGCCGCAACGCCCGCGTCGTGGAAATGCAGGACTTCGAGCGCGCCAAGGACAAGATCCTGATGGGCCCGGAGCGCAAGTCGATGGTGATGCCGGAGGAAGAACGGCGCAACACCGCCTACCACGAAGCGGGCCACGCGCTCATCGGCAAACTGCTGCCCAAGTGCGATCCGGTGCACAAGGTCACGATCATTCCGCGCGGCCGTGCGCTTGGGGTGACGATGAGCCTGCCCGAAAAAGACCGCTACTCCTACGACAAGGAGTACATGCTGAACCAGATTGCGATGTTGTTTGGCGGGCGGATTGCCGAAGAGGTGTTCATGAACCAGATGACCACCGGCGCCAGCAACGACTTTGAGCGCGCCACCCAGATTGCGCGCGACATGGTGATGCGCTACGGCATGTCCGAAAAGCTCGGCCCGATGGTCTATGCCGAAAACGAAGGCGAGATTTTCCTCGGCCGCTCGATCACCAAGACCACCAATATCAGCGAAGAGACGATGCGGCAGGTCGATGCCGAAGTGCGCCGCATCATCGACGAGCAGTATGCGCTGGCGCGCCGGCTGATCGAGGAAAACAAGGACAAGATGCACGCGCTGGCCAAGGCGCTGCTGGAGTGGGAGACGATCGACGCCGACCAGATCGACGACATCATGGCGGGTCGCCCCCCGCGTCCTCCGAAAGACGCCTCGCCCAGCCAGCCGACTCCTGGCGGGGGGGATTCGGGCGGTGCGGCTGCGGTGGTCAAGACCGACCCCACGCCGCAGGCGCCCACGGCTGCCTGAAGCTGCGGCACGGGGCAGCCCCCGTGTACTGCCAAGGTGCCCTCTGGCAGCGCTGCGGCACAATAGCGTGCC
The DNA here is from genome assembly GCA_025054905.1 of Tepidimonas sp. Classification (GTDB taxonomy): domain Bacteria; phylum Pseudomonadota; class Gammaproteobacteria; order Burkholderiales; family Burkholderiaceae_C; genus Tepidimonas. The sequence continues at coordinate 4,760 of JANWZF010000221.1, read as the reverse complement.
ATGCAAACCAACGCTGCCACCACCTGGCGCACCAGCCGCTTTGTCATCGACCTGCGCCAGCCGCGCGTGATGGGCATCGTCAACGTCACGCCGGATTCGTTTTCCGATGGCGGCGTGCATGCCGAGACTGGCCGCGCTTTGCGCCATGCCGAAGCGCTGCTGAAGCAGGGGGCGGATATCCTCGACCTCGGGGGCGAATCGACCCGCCCGGGGGCGCCGCCAGTGCCGCTGCAGGAGGAGCGGGCGCGGGTGGTGCCGGTGGTGCGGGAGGCCGTGCGCTGGGGCGTGCCGATCAGCATCGACACCTATAAACCCGAGGTGATGGCCGAGTGCCTGGCGCTGGGCGCCGACATCATCAACGATGTCTGGGCGCTGCGCCGCCTCAGCGGCGACGGCGCGACCACGGCCCTGGACGTGGTGGCGCAGCACCCCAGTTGTGGCGTGGTGCTGATGCACATGCACCGCCAGCCGCAGGACATGCAGGCGCAGCCGATGCCCGGCGATGCGGTGCCGCAGGTGCGTGATTTTCTGGCCGAACGCGCCGCCGCGGCGCAAGCGCGGGGCGTGGCGCGCGAGCGCATCGTGCTGGATTACGGCATCGGTTTTGGCAAGACGGTGGAGCAAAACCTGGACCTGCTGGCGCGTCAGGGTGAGCTGCTGGCGCTGGGCTACCCGCTGCTGGCGGGCTGGTCGCGCAAATCGACGCTGGGCCGCATCACCGGGCAGGAGGTGGCCGCCGAGCGCGTCTCGGCCAGCGTGGCGGCGGCTCTGCTGGCGGTGCAGCGCGGCGCGCGCATCGTGCGCGTGCACGACGTGGCCGCCACCGTGCAGGCGCTCAAGGTCTGGCAGGCGCTCAGCCTCAGGGAGGGGACATGACGAACCGGCAATATTTCGGCACCGACGGCATCCGCGGCACGGTGGGGCACCCACCGATCACGCCGGACTTTGCGCTGCGGCTGGCACACGCGGTGGGCCAGGTGCTCAAGCGCACCGAAGCTCGCCCCACGGTGCTGATCGGCAAGGACACGCGTATCTCGGGCTACATGCTGGAGTCGGCGCTGGAGTCGGGCTTCAACTCCGCAGGCGTGGACGTGGTGCTGCTCGGGCCGGTGCCGACCCCGGCGGTGGCCTACCTGACCCGCGCGCAGCGTGCCAGCCTCGGCGTGGTCATCAGCGCCAGCCACAACCCGTATCCCGACAACGGCATCAAATTTTTTAGCGCCCAGGGCACCAAGTTGCCGGATGAATGGGAGCTGGCGGTGGAAGCGGCGCTGGCCCAGCCGCCGGCTTGGGCCGAGTCGGCCGCGCTGGGGGCGGCGCGGCGTCTGGGCGATGCGGCCGGCCGCTACATCGAATTCTGCAAAAGTACCTTCGCGGCGGAGCTGTCGCTGCGTGGGCTCAAGATCGTGGTCGATGCGGCGCACGGCGCGGCGTACCAGATCGCCCCGGCGGTGTTTCACGAGCTGGGGGCCGACGTGGTGCCGATCGGCTGCAGCCCCAACGGGCGCAACATCAACGATGGCGTAGGGGCCACGCACCCGCAGACGCTGATCGCCGCGGTGCGCGCGCACGAGGCTGACCTCGGCATCGTGCTGGACGGCGATGCGGACCGGCTGCAGATGGTGGACGCCCGCGGCCGCCTGTACGACGGCGACGAGCTGCTGTACGTGCTCGCCGATGACCGGCTGGGCCGTGACGAGGTGGTGCCCGGCGTGGTTGGCACGCTGATGACCAACATGGCCATCGAACAGGCCCTGGCCGCGCGTGGCGTGCGCCTGGTGCGCGCCAAGGTTGGCGACCGCTACGTGCTGGAAGAGCTGCACCGTCACCACTGGCTGCTGGGTGGCGAGGGCTCGGGCCACCTGATCATCCTGGACAGGCAGACCACGGGCGACGGCATCGTGTCGGCGCTGCAGGTGCTGCAGGCCTGTCTGCGGCAGCAGCGCACGCTGGCCGAGGTGCTGCAGGGGGTCGAGCGCTTTCCGCAGGTGTTGCGCAACGTCCGCCTGGCCGCCGGCGTGGACTGGCGCGCCAGCCCGGCGCTGCAGCAGGCGCAGCGCGAGGCCGAAGCAGCGCTGGGCGCGCACGGCCGCGTGCTGATCCGCGCCAGCGGCACCGAGCCGGTGCTGCGCGTGATGGTGGAAGCCCGCTGCGAGGAGGACGCCCAGCGCTGGGCGCAGCGGCTGGCCGACGTGGCCTCGGCCCTGGGCTGATCCGGCGCTGGCCCAGGCAGGCGCCGGGGCCCTGCGGGGGCCATTCCCGGGGGCAGGCAGGGCGGGTGGGTGCGCTTTTAGGGGTCGCGCTGCCACAGCGGCTGCCCGGCGCGGATCGTGCGGCCCGGCTCGATGCCGTCGGCCAGGCGCCAGTGCGCGGGCACGAACATCAGGATCGTGGAGCCGTGCTCGAACCAGCCCATCTCCTGCCCGCGCTCTAGCGTCACGTCGCACGGCAGCTCGTGCGGGCCGCGCCAGCGCAGGTGCAGCGTGACATCCAGAAAATGCAGCCGGATGCTGGCCACCAGAATCGCGGCCACCGGCACCAGCGCGATCGGGCTGCCATCGGCCAGTTCGGCCTCGATCAGCGCGCGTTCGTTGCGGCAGAACAGCGCCGGGACGCGGCGCAGCGCCGGGGGATTGACGTTGAAGACGTCGCCGCTGACGTAGCGCACGCGCCGCACGCGCAGGTCGGCCGGGGCGTGAAAGCGGTGGTACATCGTCGAGGTCAGCCGCAGCGTGACGAAGCGCCCGTTGGCATAGGTGCCCGCGGCCTGCAGCCCGATCAGGTCTTCCAGCTTGTACGGCATGCCCTTGGCCTGCCAGACGGTGGTGCCGTGCACGTCACCGCAGGCGCCGACGATGCCATCGCACGGGCTGCACAGCACCTGCGCATGGGGGTCGAACGGACGCGCCCCTGGGCGCAGGGCCCGGGTGAAGACGTCGCGCAGGCTGCGGTAGTCGGCCGGGGCCGCGTCGCTGAGGTCCAGGTCGGCCAACAGGCGCCACACCGCCAGCGCCAGCCGTGTAAAAGCGCGGTTTTCGATGCGGCTGAGGCGCCCCATCAGGTGCGTCAGCGCCACCCGCGGGATGTGGTTGGTCAGCGCGTAGTTGAGCGTTTCGTGCTGCAGCAGGCGGTCGCGCCAGGCGCGCCAGCCCTGCGCGGTGGCAGGTTTCACGGGCGTGTCAAAGGCCATGCGTACAACTGTCGCATTCCCCTTTGAAAGGATGGTGACAGATGGTCGAGCCGATCTGGTGGAGTGCCGCGGCGCTGGCGGCAGCGCCGTGGGGCTGGCGACGCTGGCAGCTGTCGCGCGCCAAGCATCCGTCGCTGGCTGGGCATCAGCGCTGGGCCAAGCGGCTGGCACGTTGGCTGCCGGGCTATGCGCTGCAGGCCCCCCAGGCCTTTGCGCTGGACGGCGCGCCGGATGACGTGGTGCAGGCGCGGCTGCAGGGCTGGCAGGCGCTAGGCCAGCGGCTGCGCGAGCGCGCGCCGCAGACGCTGGCGCTGACCGCCCAGGCGCGCGATGGCTTGCCCGACCTGCGCCTGACCGGGCGCTACCGCGTGCCGTATCCGTTTGCCGAGCTGGCGGCGCAGCTGCCCGTGGGCGCGTTCTGGCAACGCAGCGAAGGGCCGTGGCTGATCGACCTGGACGGCCAGCGCTACCTGGACCTGACCGGCTCCTACGGCGTCAACGTGCTGGGGCTGGACTTTTACAAAGCGACGATGGAGGAGGGGGCCCGGCTGGGAGCCGCGCTCGGCCCGGTGCTGGGCGGGCTGCACCCTTGCGTGGCGGACAACGTCGAGCGGCTCAAGGCCATCAGCGGCATGGACGATGTGACCTTTCACATGTCCGGCACCGAGGCGGTGATGCAGGCGGTGCGGCTGGCGCGCTACCACACCGGGCGGCGTTACCTGGTGCGCCTGGCGGGGGCCTACCACGGCTGGTGGGAAGATGTGCAGCCCGGCCCCGGCAACCCACTGCCCCCGCGGGAGACCTACACGCTCGCGGACATGAGCGAGGCCACGCTCAAGGTGCTGCGCACGCGGCGCGACATCGCCTGCGTGCTGGTCAACCCGCTGCAGGCGCTGCACCCCAACCGGGCCGCGCCCAGCGACTCCACGCTGGTCAGCGGCACGCGCCAGGCCGGTTTCGACCGCGCCGCCTACACCCGCTGGCTGCAGCAGCTGCGCGCGGTGTGCACCGAGGCGGGCATCGCGCTGATCTTCGACGAGGTGTTCGTCGGCTTTCGCCTGGCCTTGGGGGGGGCGCAGGCGTACTTTGGCGTGCAGGCCGACCTGGTCTGCTACGGCAAGACGCTGGGGGGCGGGCTGCCCGTCGGGGTGGTGTGCGGCAAGCGGCGCTGGATGGAGCGCTTTCGCCCCCAGCGCCCGGCCGACCTGTGCCTGGCGCGCGGCACCTTCAACGCGCATCCCTATGTGATGGGGGCGATGAACGCCTTTTTGCGCGCGCTGCAGCGCCCCGATGTGCAGGCCGCCTACGAGGGTCTGGATGAACGCTGGCGCGCGCGCGAGGCGCGTTTCAACCAGGCGCTGCAGGACGCCGGGGTGCCGGTGCGGGTTGCGGCGCTGTCGTCGATCTGGACGGTGCTCTACACGCAGCCGGGGCGTTACCACTGGCTGCTGCAGTATTACCTGCGCGATGCGGGCCTGGCGCTGAGCTGGGTGGGCACCGGGCGTCTGATCTTTCCGATTGCGCTGCCGCAGGAGACGTTTGACGAGGCGCTGCAGCGTTTTGTGGCGGC
>JANWZF010000210.1 GCA_025054905.1 Tepidimonas sp. | reverse complement strand
CAGGAGTGGCTGGGCCCGACAGCCACCGTCGAGCCCGACCCCACGCAAGGGTGGCGCGTACAGCTGCGCCAGACCGAGGCCGCGGCCTTGGCGGGCTGGCTGACCGCCGTGCGTGCGCAAGGCAGCCTGCGCGTGGTCGGCATGGAGCTGCAGCGCGACGCCGCGGCCGCCCGCTGGAGCGGCCACGTGTGGCTGCATACGGGTGGAGGGCGGCGATGAGCCGCCGCCCCACCGTGCGCTGGGCCGCCGCCGGGGCGCTGCTGGCCATCAGCGCCGCCAGCGTGGTACATGCCCCGGCCCGCTGGCTGGACATGCTGCTGCAGTGGGCAAGCGCAGACCGCGTGCGGCTGCTGCAGCCCCACGGATCGCTGTGGGCAGGCAGCGGCGTGCTGCGCATCCAGGGGCAAGGCGCAGCGCTGGATCTGCCCGGCCGACTGCAATGGACCCTGGCCGCCGATCCTACCCTGCCGGGCTTGCGGCTCGAACTCCGCCCGGATTGCTGCACCAAACACCCCTGGTTGCTGACGCTGCGCTGGCGCGAGGGCAGCTTCTGGCTCGAGGGCCAACCCTGGCAAGCCTGGCTGGATCTGGCGTGGTTGCAAGCGTTGGGGGCCCCGTGGAACACCATCGGTCTGCAGGGGCAGGCTCAGCTGCAGATCCAGGGCCTGCATTGGCGACTCGGTGACGTGGCCGCGGCGCACACACCCCGCGCCAACCAGCTGCAGGCGCAGCTGGATCTGCGCGACGTCGGCGCAGCAGTCAGCCCTTTGCGACCCTTGGGACACTACCGGTTGACCTTCAGCCACAGCAGCAGCCAGGCTGGGCCGACCTTTACCCTGACCACCCTGGCGGGCGATCTGCAGCTGCACGCCGAAGGGGGCTGGCCCGATGGGCGCCTGACCCTGCGCGGACTGGCCGAGGCCAACCCCGAGCGACTCGACGCCCTGTCCAATCTGCTCAACCTGCTGGGCCGCCGCGATGGACTGCGCGCCCACCTGCGCATCGGAAACCCCGCATGACCTCCACTCCAGTCTCGCCTGCCTTGGGCCGCTGTGTCATGATCGCCGTGCTGGCCCTCAGCCTTGCCGCCCCTCTGCATGCGCAGAGCCCTGCACCCGCTGCCCGTCCTGGTCAGCCGATCACGCTCAACTTCGTGGACGCCGAGATCGAGGCCGTGGCGCGGGCACTGGGCGTGGCCACTGGCCGCGCCATCGTCGTCGATCCTCGTGTCAAGGGATCCCTGACCCTGGTCACCGACACCCCCATCCGACCGGCGGCGGCGTTGGCGCAGTTCGGTGCCGAGCTGCGCCTGCGCGGCTATGCATTGGTGGATTCGGCCGGCATCCTAAAAATCGTCCCGGAGGCCGAAGCCAAGCTGCTCGGTGGTCCGGTGCTGACCGAGGAGCAAACCCCGCGCGACGGCCAATTGGTCACGCAGATTTTTCGGCTGCAGCACGAAAACGCCAACCAGCTGCTGCCCATCCTGCGCCCACTGATCAGCCCCAACAACCCGATCAGCGTCAACAACACACACAACGCGCTGATCATCACCGACCACGCCGACAACCTGCAACGCCTGGCACGCATCATCGCGGCGCTGGACGTCGGCACCGCCACCGACCTGGAGGTGGTGCCGCTGAAGCACGCCATCGCCACCGACGTGGTGGGCTGGCTGCGCCAGCTGCTCGACGACGACGGCAACGCCGGCCCGAATCGCCCTGCAGGCGGGCCGCGCACCACCGTGCTGGCCGACCCGCGCAGCAACAGCCTGCTGGTGCGGGCCAGCCATCCGGCGCGGCTGCAACTGGCGCGCGCATTGATCGAACGGCTGGACCGCCCCAGCGCGGCCAGCGCCGCCGGCAACATCCATGTGGTGTATCTGCGCCACGCCGACGCGGTTCAGCTCGCGGCCACGCTGCGCGCGGCGCTGGCCGCAGCAGGGTCCACCAGCGGCAGCGACGGCGCCGCTGCCGCTACCCTCACCACGCCGGCGGCGCCGTCGACCGCCGCGGCCAACGCCCCGGCCACCGGCAGCACCGGCGGCACGGGTGGCACGCGCCTCAGCGCGGGCAGCGCAGCTGGCACTGCCGTGACGGCGGCCACCGGGGGCCAGGTGCAGGCCGATCCAGCCAACAACGCCCTCATCATCACCGCACCGCAGCCGTTGTACCGTGAGCTGCGCCGCGTCATCGACCAGCTCGATGTACGCCGTGCGCAGGTCTACGTCGAAAGCCTGATCGCCGAGGTCAGCGCCGAAAAGGCTTCCGAGATCGGCGTGCAGTGGCAAACCGTGCTGGGCCGCAGCGGCGACAACGTCATCGGACTGCTGGGCACCAACTTTGGCACCGGCGGGGCCAACATCCTGAACCTGGCCACACAAAACGGCGGTCAGGGCCAGCTGCCCGCAGCCGGGTTCAACCTCGGGGTGGCGCAGCGCATCGGGGGCACCTATGTGCTCAGCGCGCTGGCCCGCCTGCTCGAAACCCAAGGCGACGCCAACATCCTGTCCACCCCCAACCTGCTGACGCTGGACAACGAAGAAGCCAAGATCGTCATCGGCCAGAACGTGCCGTTCATCACCGGGCAGTACACCGCCAACAACACCAATCAGGGCGCGGTCAACCCGTTTCAGACCATCGAACGCCGCGACGTCGGCCTGACGCTGCGTGTGCGCCCGCAGATCAACGACGATGGCACCATCAAGCTGCAAATTTTTCAGGAAGTCAGCAGCGTGCTGCCCAGCTCGATCAACAACCCCAGTGGACTGATCACCAACAAGCGCGCAATCGAATCCACCGTGATGGTGGACGACGGGGGTATCGTCGTACTGGGTGGCTTGCTGCAGGACGAGTACGGCGGCAACCAGGACAAGGTGCCCGGACTGGGGGACGTGCCGGTGCTGGGCCACCTGTTCCGCAGCGAAAAGCGTTCGCGCAAAAAGACCAACCTGATGGTGTTTCTGCGCCCGGTGGTGGTGCGCGACGCGCGCGCCAGCGATGCCTTGGCACTGGATCGCTACCAGTGGATGCGGGGCTTGCAGGAACAGGCCCAACCGCAGCCCAGCCGCGTGCACCCGATCCAGGATGCACCGGTGCTGCCCCCCACCTGGCCCGGCGCGCCAGCCCAGCCCATGCCCACCCCCCATGCTACGCCCCAGCCTCCCACGCGATGAAAGCCGCCCATCCCCTGCCCTACGCCTGGGCCCGCGCGCACGGTGTGCTGCTGCACGTGGACCGGGGTGAACGCTGGCTGTACGCCCGCCAGCCAGCACCGGCCAACCGTCCCGCGCTGCTGAGCGCCCTGGCCGAAGTGCAGCGCGTGCACGGGCCCTGTCGCCTGCGCTGGGAAGCCGACAAGGCCTTCGAAGCGCGGCTGCAGGCCGCTTACGCGGACGGCTCCTCCAGCAACGCCGCGGCCATCGTCAGCGAAGTCGAAAGCGAGGCCGATCTGTCGCGCCTGATGCAGGAGTTACCGCAAATCGAGGACCTGCTGGAAACCGCTGACGACGCGCCGATCATCCGGATGCTCAACGCGCTGCTGACGCAGGCCGTGCGCGAGCGCGCCAGCGACATCCACATCGAGCCCTACGAGCGCCACTCCAGCGTGCGCTTGCGCGTGGACGGCACGCTGCGGGAGGTCGTACAGCCCAACCGCGCACTGCATGCGGCGCTGATTTCGCGCCTGAAGATCATGGCCGAACTCGATATTGCCGAGAAGCGCCTGCCCCAAGACGGCCGCATCACGCTGCGCATCGGGGGACGTGCCGTGGATGTGCGGGTCTCCACCCTGCCGTGCGCACACGGCGAGCGCGCCGTGCTGCGCCTGCTGGACAAGTCCGACGGGGTGCTGAGCCTGCAGGGGGTCGGCATGCAGGGCCGCACCCTGGAGGAGTTCCAGCGCCTGATCCAACAGCCGCACGGCATCGTGCTGGTCACCGGCCCCACCGGCAGCGGCAAGACCACGACGCTCTACGCCGCGCTGCAGCGGCTGGATGCGCAGCGACTCAACATCATGACGGTGGAAGACCCGATCGAGTACGAACTGCCCGGCATCGGACAGACCCAGGTCAACCCCAAGATCGATCTGACCTTTGCCGCGGCACTGCGCGCCATCCTGCGCCAAGATCCGGACGTGATCATGATCGGCGAAATTCGCGACCGGGAGACCGCGCAGATTGCCATCCAGGCATCGCTGACCGGTCACCTGGTGCTGGCCACGCTGCACACCAACGACGCGCCCAGCGCCGTCACGCGCCTGGTGGACATGGGGATCGAGCCTTTTTTGCTGGCCAGCTCGCTGCTGGGCGTGCTGGCCCAACGGCTGGTGCGCAAACTCTGCCCGGCCTGCGGTGGCTCGGGTTGTGCCTCCTGTGCGCACAGCGGCTACCTGGGCCGCACCGGCTTGTTCGAGCTGATGACGGTCGATGAGGGGCTGCGTGCCCTGATCCACGAGCGCGCACCCGAAGCCGCGCTGCGCGAGCACGCCCTGGCACACGGCCTGGTGCCCCTGCGCCAGGCCGGCGATGCGCTGGTGGCTCAGGGCATCACCCGCGCCGAAGAGGTCTGGCGCGTCACGCGCGACTGAACCCGCCCGGTTGCCGCCACCATGCCCAGCTTCCACTACCAGGCCCTGGACACCCATGGCCGCCGCCAACGGGGTCACGTAACCGCCGAGCATGCCCGTGCAGCCCGTGCCCAGCTGCGCGCCCAAGGGCTGATCCCTCTGCAGGTGACCGCCGCCGAATCGCGCCAGATGCGGCGCTGGAGCACCGCTCAGCTGGCGGCCTGGACACGCCAGCTCGCTGCCCTCGTCGACAGCGGCCTGCCCCTGGAGCGCGCCCTGGCCGAACTGGAGCGTGAAAGCGACGACCTGCAGCAGGCCGCCCTGACCGCTGCGCTGCGTGCCGAAGTCAACGCAGGCAGCAGCCTGGCCAGCGCCCTGCAGCGCCACGCCCACGTGTTCGATGCGCCCTACCGTGCCGTGGTGGCCGCCGGCGAAACCAGCGGACGCCTTGGCGAGGTGCTGCAGCGTCTGGCCGACGAGCGCGAAGCGGCCGAAGCGCTGCGGCACAAGGTGCTGTCGGCGGCGCTGTATCCAGCCATCGTCACGGTGTTTGCGCTGACCATCGTGGTGTTTTTGATGACCTACGTCGTGCCGCAGGTGGCACAGGCCTTTGCCAGCGGCAAGCGCGCGCTGCCAACCTTGACGGTGCTGGTGCTGCACGCCAGCCAGGGACTGCGCAGCGGAGGCTGGCTGGTGCTGCCGCTGGCGGCGTTGGCATGGGGTGGTTGGACGCTGCTGCGGCGGCGGCCCAGCAGCCGGCTGGCGCTGGATCGCGCCTGGCTCAAGCTGCCGCTGCTCGGGCGGCTGGCGCGTCAGCTCGACCTCGCACGGCTGGCCGCCACCCTGGCGTTGCTGGTGCAAGCGGGCGTGCCCCTGCTGCGCGCGCTGGCCACCGCCGCCGACACGCTGCGCAACACGGCCCTGCAACACGACGTGCGCGCCGCGCTGGCCCTGGTGCGTGAAGGCGCGCCCCTGGCCGCGGCGCTGGCCACCCGCCCCGCGCTGGCCGGCCTGCTGGTGACGTTTGCACGGCTGGGCGAGCACACCGGCCAGCTCGGGCCAATGCTGCAGCGCGCGGCCCAGCAACTGGCCGACGATGCGCAGCGCCGCATCCTGCGCCTGACCACCTGGCTGGAACCGCTGCTGATCATCGCGTTGGGGGCCATCGTGCTGCTGATCGTGCTGGCGGTGATGCTGCCGATCATCCAGCTCAACCAGTTGGTGCGCTGAGGTTGGGATGCACCCCGTACCGTGCTCGCTGCCTGAGGGTACCTGGCTGCCCGGTGCACGCCTCGTACCCTCGCCCAACCACGGACCACGCCCCGCCGGTGTGGCGCCGTGGCTCGTGGTGCTGCACAGCATCAGCCTGCCGCCGGGCGACTACGGCGGCCCGTGGATCGAGCAGCTGTTCACCAACACCCTGGACTGCGACGCCCACCCCTACTTCCAGGGCCTGCGGGGGCTGGAGGTCTCCAGCCACTTTCTGATCCGCCGCGACGGCCAGTGGGTGCAGTTCGTCGCGTTGGAGCGCCGCGCGTGGCATGCCGGCCGCTCGTGCTGGCAAGGCCACGCCAACTGCAACGATTTCTCGGTCGGCATCGAGCTCGAAGGGCTGGAAGGCGAGCTTTTCAGCGAGGAGCAGTACGCCGCCCTGGCCGGCCTGCTGGCCGCGCTGCGCGAGCACCTGCCTGCGCTGCGCGCGGTGGCTGGCCACGAACACGTCGCCCCGCAACGCAAACGCGACCCGGGCCCCGGTTTCGATTGGGCGCGCCTGATCCAGCTGACCGGCTGGCCAGCCAGCTGGTTTGCCAGCACCGCCAGCCCCCGGCCCGACCCGGCGCTGGCCCAAGCCGCGCGCTCAAGCGCGGGTCAACCCGCAGCAATCGATCCGGTCCAGCGCGATTGAAATTTTGTACGGCCGCACCACCACCCCTGGTGGTGCCGAGCCGCTACACTAGCGCTAGTGTTTGTTGACCACTTCGAACACTAGATCTAGTGTTCAAGGGGTCTTTTCTGACGACCTGCGAGGAACCATGCCAACCCTGTCCTCTTCCCCCGCTACCGTCCCCTCCGCCAGCACCGACACGCCGCGCGTGACCAGCAGCGCCACGCTGCCCAACTACCAGATCATCCGCCGCAACGGCGCGGTGGTGCCGTTTGAGCCCGCCAAGATCGCCATCGCGATGACCAAGGCGTTTCTGGCGGTCCACGGACCCCAGGGGGCCGCCAGTGCCAGCGTGCGCGAAACGGTGGAGCGGCTGACCCAGACCGTGGTGCGGGCGCTGATGCGCTCGCGCCCGGGGGGCGGCACGTTCCACATCGAAGACGTCCAGGACCAGGTCGAGCTGGGCCTGATGCGCGACGGCCACCACGAGGTGGCGCGCGCCTACGTGCTGTACCGCGAACGCCGTGCACAGGAGCGCGCCGCGCGCGGCGAAGCCCCCGCCGCGGCGGTCCCCCCCACCATTCACGTGCTGGATGGCGGAGAGCGCCGGCCGCTGGATCTGGACAAGCTTCAGGCCCTGATCCACTCCGCCGTCGAGGGCCTGGGCGCGGACGTGCAGGCCGAGCCGATCGTGGCCGAAACGCTGCGCAACCTGTACGACGGCGTGCCGATGGAAGAAGTGCACAAGGCCGCCATCCTTGCTGCGCGCACCAAGATCGAGACCGACCCGGACTACACCTACGTGACCGCGCGGCTGTTGCTGCACACCATCTACAAGGAGGTACTGGGTGAGGAAACCACCCACGCCCAGATGCGTGAGCGTTACGCCGAGTACTTCCCCTCCTTCATCAAGAAGGGCGTGGAAGCCGAGCTGCTCAACCCCGAGCTGCTGACCTTCGACCTGGCCAAGCTCGGCGCGGCGCTCAAGCCCGAGCGTGACCTGCAATTCGACTATCTCGGCCTGCAGACGCTGTACGACCGCTACTTCCTGCACGTGCGCAAGCGCCGCATCGAGCTACCGCAAGCCTTTTTCATGCGCGTGGCGATGGGCTTGGCGCTCAACGAGATCGACCGCGAAGCGCGCGCCATCGAGTTCTACGAGGTGCTGTCCAGCTTCGACTTCATGAGCTCGACGCCGACGCTGTTCAACAGCGGCACGCTGCGCTCGCAGCTGTCCAGCTGCTACCTGACCACCGTGCCCGATGACCTGGAAGGCATTTACGACGCCATCAAGGAAAACGCGCTGCTGTCCAAGTTTGCTGGCGGCCTGGGCAACGACTGGACGCGCGTGCGCGCGCTGGGCAGCCACATCAAGGGCACCAATGGCGAAAGCCAGGGCGTTGTGCCGTTTTTGAAGGTCGTCAACGACACTGCGGTGGCGGTCAACCAGGGCGGCAAGCGCAAGGGCGCGGTGTGCTGCTACCTGGAAACCTGGCACCTGGACATCGAGGAGTTCCTCGAGCTGCGCAAAAACACCGGCGACGACCGCCGCCGCACGCACGACATGAACACCGCGAACTGGATTCCGGACCTGTTCATGAAGCGCGTGATGGAAAACGGCGACTGGACGCTGTTTTCGCCCTCCAGCGTGCCCGACCTGCACGACAAGGTCGGCCGCGCCTTCGAAGAGGCCTACCTGGCTTACGAGGAAAAGGCCGCGCGCGGCGAGATCCAGCCGTACAAAAAAGTGCGTGCGGTGGATCTGTGGCGCAAGATGCTGACCATGCTGTTCGAAACCGGGCACCCGTGGATCACCTTCAAGGACCCCTGCAACATCCGCAGCCCGCAGCAGCACGTCGGCGTGGTGCACTCCTCCAACCTGTGCACGGAGATCACGCTCAACACCAGCGACACCGAAACGGCGGTGTGCAACCTGGGTTCGATCAACCTCGTGCAGCACCTCAAAGAGGGACCCGACGGGCGCAAACAGCTCGACCACGACAAGCTCAAGCGCACCATCACGGTGGCCATGCGCATGCTGGACAACGTGATCGACATCAACTACTACGCGGTCAGCAAGGCGCGCACCTCCAACCTGCGCCATCGCCCGGTGGGGCTGGGCATCATGGGCTTTCAGGATGCGCTGTACGAGCTGCGCATCCCCTACGCTTCGCCCGAAGCGGTCGAATTTGCCGACCGCTCGATGGAAGCGGTGTGCTACTACGCCTACTGGGCCAGCAGCGACCTGGCGGTGGAGCGTGGCAAATACTCCACGTTCAAGGGTTCGCTGTGGGATCGTGGCATCCTGCCGCCCGACACCCTGGACCTGCTGGCGCAGGAGCGCGGCGGCTACCTGGAGGTGGACCGCTCACGCACGTTGGACTGGGACGCGCTGCGCGCCAAGATCCAGCGCGACGGCATGCGCAACTCCAACTGCATCGCGATTGCCCCCACCGCCACGATTTCCAACATCGTGGGGGTGGATGCCTCGATCGAGCCATGCTTTGGCAACCTGTCGGTCAAGTCCAACCTGTCCGGGGAATTCACGGTCATCAACCACTACCTGGTGCGCGACTTGAAGCGCCTGGGCCTGTGGGATGAAGTGATGATCATGGATCTGAAGCACTTCGACGGCTCGCTGTGGCCGATCGACCGCGTGCCGCGCGAACTCAAGGAGCTGTACCGCACCGCGTTCGAAATCGAGCCGGCGTGGCTGGTGGAAGCCGCCGCGCGGCGCCAGAAATGGATCGACCAGGCGCAAAGCCTCAACATCTACATGGCCGGCGCTTCGGGCAAGAAGCTGGATGAAACCTACAA
>JANWZF010000198.1 GCA_025054905.1 Tepidimonas sp. | reverse complement strand
GCCCCCACCGAGACTGCGTTGCCATCGGTGATGGACGGGTATGTCATTTTTTCTGGCCGTCTGCGTGATGCGGCCTCGGCCATCGTGGCGCACACCAGCAGCAACACCGGAACCGCGCGTGGGACAGCGGTGCAGATCAACGATGTCAACAGTCTGAACACAACCCAGGTGTTCACGCTCGATGACAGCACCAACCAGGTAGGCTCTTATACGTTGACTTACAACGCTGGCACGTGGACGGTCAGTGGCATCGATAAAGCCGGCAGTCCGTTTGGCCCCGTGACTCCCGTCACAGTGAATACAAATGCGGATGGGACGGAGCTGACCTTTCAGGGGCTGACGGTACGCCTTCGTGGCACGCCCGCCAACGGTGACACCTTCACGGTGACCCCTACAGTTGACACTGACATCTGGGAATCTTTGGATCGGGCAATTGGCGCACTTCAAAACGAATCCGGCTTTGATTTGACGCAGGAGCTGGCGGTGGTGCATACCCATTTGCAGGTCCGGCTGGATCGTTTGTTGTCGGCCCGCGGCCAGCTGGGTGACTGGCTGAACCGTGCCGATGCGGTGCAGGCGGCGCTGAAGGCGCGCGAGGACTACCACATCCAGCAGCAGTCCGAGCTGACCGATCTGGACATGGTGGAGGCGATCTCGCGCTTTCAGACCCAGCAGCTGGCCTACCAGGCTGGACTGTCTTCGTACGCGCAGGTGCAACGGCTGTCGTTGTTCCAGTACCTTGCGTGAGATCCCCCTGCTCAAGCGTCGTCTGCGCGGCGGCGCAGGCACCTTGCCGCTGCGATGAACCGCCTCACGCTCGAACGCCATCAAGTCTGGCTGTACCTGCTGGCCATTGGACTGGGCTGGGCGGCTGGGTTGACGCAGCCGGGCTGGGCGCATCTGGCGCAGGCGGCCCTGTGGCCGGTGCTGGCTGCGCTGCTGCTGGCCACGTTTGCGCAGATTCCGCTGCGTCATGTGCCGCAGGCCTGGCTGGACGCGCGTTTTGCCGCCGCGGTGCTGGGCGGCAACTTCGTGCTGGTGCCGCTGGCGGTGTGGGCGCTGGTGGCGTTGTGGGGACTGCAGGGGCCGCTGCGGCTGGGCGTGCTGCTGGTGCTGCTGGTACCCTGCACCGACTGGTTCATCACCTTCACGCAGCTGGGGCGGGGGGACGCCGTCCGCGCCATCGCGGTCACGCCGTTGAACCTGTTGCTGCAGTTGCTGCTGTTGCCGCTGTGGCTGGTGCTGATGATGGACGGACCGGCGCTGGCTGCCGCCTGGTCTGCCCGCGACCTGCTGCCGGCGGTGCTGTTGGTGCTGGTGCCGCTGGCGCTGGCGGCGCTGCTGGAGCGGGCGGCGCTGCGCCGCCAAGGCTGGCAGCGCCTGCGCGCGGGGCTGGCTTGGGGGCCGGTGCCGCTGCTGGCGCTGGTGGTGGGGCTGATCGCCTGCGGCCAGGTGGCCGCCGTCAGCGCCAGCGTATCCGTCGTGGCCGGGGTGCTGCCGCTGTTCGGTGTGTACCTGCTGCTGGCGCTGGCGCTGGCCTGGGCGGTGGCGCGCCTGGTTCGCCTGCCGATATCATCGGCCCGCACGCTGGCGTTTAGCCTGGGCACGCGCAATTCGTTCGTGGTGTTGCCGCTGGCGTTGGCCTTGCCGCCCGGTTGGGAGGTGGCGGCCCTGGTGGTCGTGGCGCAGGCATTGGTGGAGCTGTTGGGGATGGTGGCCTACGTGGTGCTGGTGCCACGCCTTTGGAGCGGGGAGTCCTCCGATGCTTGAGTCCTTGCGACGGCTGCCGCGCACGGTGTGGCTGGTTGGCCTGATCAGCCTGGTCAACGACACCGCCTCCGAGCTCGTCTACCCGCTGGTGCCGCTGCTGCTGACCTCGGTGCTGATGGCCGGCCCCAAGGCTCTCGGCCTGATCGAAGGCGTGGCCGAGGCCACGGCCGCGCTGCTCAAGCTGGTTTCGGGCGCGGTGGTCGACCGCACGCGCCGCAGCAAGCCCTGGATCGTCGTCGGCTATGGCCTGGCCGCGCTGGGGCGGCCGTTGATGGCGCTGGTCAGCAGTTGGCCGGCGCTGCTGGTGCTGCGTTTGGCCGACCGCATCGGCAAGGGCCTGCGCACCACGCCGCGCGATGCGCTGCTGGCCGCCAGTGTCCCCGCCGAGCGGCGGGGGTTGGCGTTCGGGGTGCATCGCGCGCTGGACAACGCCGGTGCCGTGCTGGGACCCTTGCTGGCGGCTGCGCTGCTGGCTGCTGGGGTGCCGCTGCGCGATGTGCTCGCCTGGACCGTGCTGCCGGGCATGGTGTGCGTGGCGCTGACACTGGCCCTGCCCGAAGCGCGGTCCCCCGCCGCCGCAGCCGGCGTGCCATCTGGGCGGATGGCCACCTGGTCGGCACTGCCCGGCCGGTTGCGGCGCTTTCTGCTCGTGGCCGCAGTCTTCACGCTCGGCAATTCCTCCAACATGTTCCTGTTGCTGCGGGCGCGCGAGCTGGGCGTGCCCGAGGCGCAGGTGCCGCTGCTGTGGGCCTGGGTCGCGGCAGTGGCGATGGTGCTGTCGGCACCGCTGTCCGGTTGGTCCGACCGCCTGGGGCGGCGCCGGATGCTGCTGGCGGGTTACGCCGTCTATGCGTTGATCTACGCCACGCTGGGCCTGAGTACGCCGTCGGTTGGCGCCCTGTGGCTCTGGCTGGCCGGCTACGGGGTTTTTCTGGCCGCCACCGAAGGCGTGGAAAAGGCGCTGGTGGCCGATTGGGCGCCCCCCGAGCTGCGTGGCACGGCATTGGGCTGGTTCAACATGCTCAGCGGCCTGATGCTGCTGCCCGCTTCGGCGGTCTTTGGCTGGCTGTACGAAGTCGGGGGCGCGGTGGCCGCCTTCGGGTTTGGAGCTGGCTGCGCCTTGCTGGCGTGCGGGTTGCTGTGGGTATGGGTGCCGCGCGCTCCGGTGGGCGGCCAAAGTCACTGACGGCCGCAAAACCTAACCACCGAGAGGCCTTGTGCCGAAAACCAGGCGCTGCACGTTCGGGGGGCGCAGCCCTGTAGACTGGCTCCCCGACCTGGGCTCG
>JANWZF010000196.1 GCA_025054905.1 Tepidimonas sp. | reverse complement strand
ATGGGCGCCGATCAGCAGCCGCAGGCCCAGCCGTTGGGCGGCCACGTGTGCGCGCACGACGCCGCCGAGCGTGTTGGCGTCGGTCAGCGCCAGCGCGCGATGGCCAAGGGCATGGGCGCGTTCCACCAGCGTTTCGGGCAGCGCGGTGGCCTGGCCGAAGCTGTACGCGCTTTGGGCCCCTAGCGTCACCGGCACCGCAGCCAGGCGCGCGGGGGTAGGGGCAAGGCCGGGTTGAAGACGCTGGCTCATGCGTACAGCCCACGTATTTGCCAGGGTTGGTGTTGCGCCCGTTCGATCCACCACGGTTGCCCCTGCGCATCCAGCGCGATGCAGGCCTGGTGCCCCTCATCGCCGGCCTCCGCTGTCCAACGGCGGGGACCGAGCAGGCGCCGCAGCGGCTGTCCATGGTGCAGCGGTTGTCCGTGGGGCGTGCAGGCCAGCTTCAGCGGTTGCGGCAGCCACCAGGGGGGCTGCCAGGCGGTGTCGGGTGCGAGTGGGCCGTCGCGGTCGCCGGCTGCCCCGGCAGCGCGCCAGTCGCTGCAGGCGTGCGGATCCCAGCTGGCCACCGTGTGCGCCTGCTGCACGCGTGCGGGGCCCAAGCGGGCGCAGAGCCGCTCCAGCACCGCAGCCCAGCAAGCCGAGCGCTGGGCGGCGCCATCGCCCTGCCACAGCCGCCCCGAAGCGGGTTGCCACGGCGCGACCTGCAGCGTGCGCAGCCACAGCGCCTGCACCGGCTGCGCCAGCGGGTAGCGGGCCAGCCGTTCGCGCAGCAGGCGCAGCAGGCGTGCGCCGTCTTGCACCGGTTCGCGATGGCTGAGCTGCAGAGCGGCCGTTTCGCCTGTCCAGCCGACCGCCCAGCGCAGCACGCCCAGCTGGTGTGCCTGCAGCCAGGCCAGCCAATCCTGCAGCAGACGCTGGGCGGCAAACAGCAGCGCCGCAGCGTCAGCGGTTGGGGCGGGCAGCTCCAGCATGCCGTGCCAGGCCAGCGGGGGCTGCCAAGGGGATAGCACCAGCGGTTCCTCGCCGTAGCACTGGCGCAGGGCCTGCGGCAGCGCTGGGTCGGTGCGCGCGGCCAGACCATGGCCGACGGCGCGCAGCTGCCCCAGCGTGTGCAGCCCGAGTGCCTGCAGGGTGCTGGCGTGCGCCTGGGCGGCGTGCAGCGTGTGCACCGGCAGTGCATCGAGCGCCTGCGGCCAGCGCGGGGGCAGGGCATGACGCAGCCCGCCACCGGCAGGGGTGCTGCGGGCCAGCGCCAGGGCGGCCAGCGGGGTCGGGGCCAGGCCCAGGCGCGCCCAGCCCAGCGGCTGCAGCGCCGCCCGCAGGCGCTGCAGCAGTGCCGTGCGACCGCCCAGCAGGCGTTGCGTGCGGCTGAAGTCCATCACCCAGCCGTCGTCCAACGCGGCCAGGGTCGGGGTCAGGGCGGCCAATGTCTCGGCCACCGGCTGCGGGTCGGCGCGGCTGGGCAGACACGCTGCCCACAGCGGCGCCAGCGGGCGGGGGTGCGATGGGTCGTCGCTCACGATGGGCACCATTCGCTCCATGGCCAGGGGGCCGGCAAATGCAGCGGCTGCGCCAGCGGCGGGCCGCGGCGCTTGAGCACCCGCACACAGAGGGCGGCCGCGCCTTCGACCTGGACCTGCAGCCGCAGCGGGGCCACGCTGCCGCCGCCCGTCTCCACGCCACTGGGTCGGCTGAGCACCACCAGGGGCGCGGGCCAGCCGGTGCCTTCGACGGGACGCTGCGCAGCGGCAGCAGCCTGCTGCAACCGTTGGATCCACGCCAGAGGGGGGCGCTGGCTGTGCAGCCAGCACAGCGCCACGTCCGGGCAGGTCAGCAGCTGTTCGGCGCACCACAGCGCTTCACGCTCATCGCGGGGCTGCACCCGCCACAAGCGTGCCGTGGCGATGCCTTGGGCCGCCCAAGCAGCCACATGGGGTTGCAGGGGCAGGCCGACCAGCACCACCAGGCCCTGCGCACTGGCGGTGCGCAGCGCTGGCAGCAACAGCCGCCACGGCAGGGCCGGCGCGGGCATGTGCAGCTCCACCACCGCCCCGAGCGGCCAGCCACCGCCAGGCAAGACGGCATCCAGCGCCGCCCAACCGGTGGGGCAGACCGGATGCGCAGGGGCGGCCAGCTCGCTGGCACGCCAGACCTCGGGATGGGGCAACGGAGCAGTCACCCCAATACTGTACAAAAAAACAGTTTCCTGAGTCGCTGCAGGTGCATGGCCGCGCACCGCGGAGGCAGCCCAAAGGTAGGGGCCAGCCGCCAGACGGTCACCGGCCGTCCCGTTGCCCCATCCCCATCCCGCGCATTCCCCTCTACAATGGTCGTTGCGGTCTTGGCTCCTCAGAGAGCCAAGGGCGCATGGCAATCGGGTTTTCGCAAAGGTTTTGCATGTTGTTCATGGATTCGGGCTGGAACGCCTTCATCGACTTTCTGGCCCAGGGGCTGCTGGCAGCCTCATGGTGGCAGATCGTTCTGTTCACCCTGGTGATGACGCACATCACCATCGTCAGCGTCACGCTGTATCTGCACCGTCATCAGGCGCACCGCGCCCTCGATCTGCATCCGGCGGTGGCGCATTTCTTCCGCTTCTGGCTGTGGCTGACCACCGGTATGGTCACCAAGGAGTGGGCGGCCATCCACCGCAAGCACCACGCCAAGTGCGAGCAGGAAGGTGACCCC
>JANWZF010000191.1 GCA_025054905.1 Tepidimonas sp. | reverse complement strand
TCGGCCACGATGGTCAAGGCCGGGATCTTCCTGCTGATGCGGTTGCATCCGGTGCTGGCAGGCCATCCGTGGTTCGAGGCATGGGTCGTGGGGGCGGGTCTGATCACGCTGGCGTGGGGGGCGCTGGCGGCCATCTTCCAGCATGACTTGAAGGGCTTGCTGGCCTACTCCACCCTCAGCCACCTGGGGCTGATCATGTTTCTGGTCGGGTTGGGCTCGCCGCTGGCGGCGGTGGTGGCGGTGCTGCATGTGCTCAACCACGCCAGCTTCAAGGCCCCCCTGTTCATGGTGGCCGGCATCGTCGATCACGAGACAGGCTCGCGTGACCTGCGCCAGCTCGGCGGGCTGTGGCCGCTGATGCCATGGAGCGGGACGCTGGCGCTGCTGGCGGCGGCCTCGATGGCGGGAGTGCCGTTGACCGCCGGCTTCGTCTCCAAAGAGATGGCGTTGGCCGAGGGGCTGGGGATGGGGGCCTGGTGGGTGCCGCTGGTGCTGACGCTGGCCGGGGCCTGCAGCACCGCGTACTCCCTGCGGCTGGTGCACGACACGTTTTTTCACGGTCCGCTGGGGGATGTGCCGAACCGCCATCCCCACGAGCCGCCGCTGGGGATGCGGCTGCCCGCCACGCTGCTGGTGCTGATCGGGCTGGCTGCGGGATGGGCCCCGGCGCTGGTGTGGGGGCCCTTGGTGGAGCGTGCGGCGCAGGCCATGGTGGGTCAGGCGCTGCCGCCGGTGCATCTGGCGCTGTGGCATGGGTGGAACCTGCCGCTGTTGATGAGTGGGCTGGCGCTGGGGTTGGGAGCGGGCGGGTACACCTGGCTGCAATGGCGGCGGCGCCTGCACCGCATCGAGCTTGCGACCCTGCTGGGCGGGGCCCAGGGGCGCGTGCTGTTCGAGCGCTCGGTCGAGACGCTGCTGGGTATGGCCGGGCGGCTGACCGCAGCGCTGGAGACGGGTTCGCTGCAGCGCTACCTGGCCTGGCTGATCGGCGCGGCGGTGGCGCTGGCCGCTTCGATCCTGATCGGGCAGGGCATCGAGGCGGGGGCGCGGCCGCGCCTGCCTGCCCACGCCTTGGCGTGGGTGGTCTGGGGATTGCTGCTGGCCAGCTGTGTGGCTTTGGTGGCGCTGCACCGACAGCGCTTGATCGCGGTGGTGCTGGTGGGGGTCGTGGGGCTGGTCACGGCGCTGACGTTCGTGAGCTTTTCCGCGCCGGACCTGGCGCTGACTCAGCTGTCGGTGGAGTTGGTCTCCACCGTGCTGCTGCTGATGGGGCTGGCGCTGCTGCCGGCGCACAGCCCGCGCGAATCCCGCCCCGAGCGGCGTCTGCGCGACGCGGCGCTGGCACTGGCCGCGGGGGTGGGAGTGGCGTGGCTGGCCTGGGTGGTGCTGACGCGCGATCCCACGTCGATCAGCTGGTACTTTTTGCAGCAGTCGTTGCCCCTGGGTGGGGGGGCCAACGTGGTCAACGTGATCCTGGTGGATTTCCGCGGCTACGACACGCTG
>JANWZF010000185.1 GCA_025054905.1 Tepidimonas sp. | reverse complement strand
TTCAACATTCAGTTCTGGGCCGATCAGGGTGAGGCGCTGGAGAAGCGCTTTGCGGCATGGGCAGCGCAGTGATGCGCCCTGAGGCCGCCATCGAGGGCCGTGAGCTGGTGCGTGCGCTGCGCCGGGCGCAGCGGCGCCAGCGCTGGCGCGCGGCGGCCTTGACGCTGCCACTGGTGGTGTTTCTGCTGGTGTTCTTCTTTGTGCCCCTGGTGGCCCTGCTCGTGCGCGGAGTGGAAAACCCCGAGGTGGCCGATGCGTTGCCGGCCACTTCACGGGCCTTGCAGGGCTGGGATGGACACCAGGCTCCACCGGATGCGGCCTATGCGGCACTGGTGGCCGACTTGTACGCGATCGAGGATACGGCGCACGCAGGCGCACTGGCGCGCCGCCTCAACAGCGAGGCTCCGGGGGCACGCTCACTCATCATGGGTACCTACCGGGCGATCCGCTCGACGCCACCGACTCCCCAGCAGGCGCGGCAAGCGCTGCTGGAACTCGATGTGCGCTGGGCGGAACTGGCCTACTGGCAGGCCATCGCCAAAAATACCCAGCGCTGGACCCCGGATTACCTGCTGGCGGCCGTCGATTGGCGCCGCGACGTCGATGGACGCCTGCAACGCCTACCCCCCGAAGAAGCGGTGTTCGGCGACATCCTGCTGCGCACCTTCGCAATCAGCGCCGTGGTCACCTTGGTGGCCCTGGTGCTGGCCTATCCTCTGGCGTATTGGCTCAGCACGCTACCGGCACGGCAGGCCAATCTGTTGCTGATCCTGGTGCTGCTGCCCTTTTGGACCTCGGTGCTGGTGCGCATTGCGGCATGGATTGTGCTGCTGCAAAACAACGGACTGATCAACCGAGCCCTCCAACACCTGGGGCTGATCGACACGCCGCTGCCACTGCTGTTCAACCGCAGCGGGGTGGTCATCGCCATGGTGCATATCCTGCTGCCGTTCATGATCCTGCCGCTGTACAGCGTAATGAAAACCGTACCGGCCAACTTGATGCGCGCGGCGGTGTCGCTGGGCAGCCACCCCTGGGCAGCCTTTGTGCGCGTCTATTGGCCTCAGACCTACCCTGGGGTGGCCGCTGGCTGCCTGCTGGTGTTCATCACCTCGATCGGTTACTACGTCACACCTGCGTTGCTGGGAGGAGCCAGCGATCAAATGTTGAGCTACTACATCGCGCAGTACACAAACGTGGAAGTCAACTGGGGCATGGCGTGTGCCCTGGGCACGGTGTTGCTGGCCGCCACGCTGGTGCTGTTCGCGCTCTACCGCCGGGTCGCCCGTGGCGGTCTCAGCTTGGGATAAGGCCATGAAACGCATCCCCCGCCTGCTGCCCGCCCTGCCCGTTTATTACCGTTGGTACGACCGGCTGGGCTGGTGGTTGCTGCGCCTGGCGGCGCTGGCGGTGCTGGCCTATCTGGTGCTGCCGATCGTCGCCATCGTGCCGTTGTCGTTCAGCGACAGCTCGTTTCTGGCCTACCCGATCGAATCGTGGTCGCTGCGCTGGTACCGCGAGTTGGCCGCTGCGCCCGAGTGGGCACGCGCAGCTCGCAACAGTTTCATCGTGGCCCCGGCGGCCACCGTCCTGGCCACAGTGCTGGGCACTCTGGCCGCGATGGGGCTGGCCCGCGCGCGCTTCCCCGGCAAGGAGCTGATCAACAGCCTGATCGTGTTGCCGATGGTGGTGCCGGTGATCGTGGTCGGCGTGGGATCCTACCTGTACTTCGCCCGTCTCGGGCTCAACGACTCCTACCTCGGCCTCATCCTGGTGCACGCGGCCTTGGGGGCCCCGTTCGTGGTCACCACCGTCACCGCCACGCTGCAAAATTTCAACCCCAACCTGGTGCGTGCCAGTCTGAGCCTGGGCGCCAGCCCCTGGCAGACCTTTGTACGCGTGACCCTGCCAGTGATCGCCCCTGGGGTCATATCCGGTGCGCTGTTCGCTTTCGCCACATCGTTTGACGAAGTGGTCGTGACGCTGTTTCTGGCCGGACCGCAGCAAGTCACGTTGCCGCGGCAAATGTTCACCGGCATCCGTGAAAACATCTCCCCCACGATCGCCGCCGTGGCCACGCTGCTGACGCTGTTCACCACCGCGTTGATGCTCACGCTGGAGTGGCTGCGCGGCAGGAGCCGTCGATGACCGATCCGACGATGGAATCGACCTTACCTCAGCCTCTCAGCGGCAACGTCATGCCGAGGTTTGGCGGCCCCGCCACCATGATGCGGCTGCCGGCAGCGGACTCTCCCCAGGGCCTCGACGCGGCTTTCATCGGTGTGCCGCTGGACATCGGCACCAGCCACCGCCCGGGAGCCCGTTTCGGACCGCGCCAAATCCGCGCCGAATCGGCCTTGCTGCGCCCGTACAACATGGCCACGGGTGCCGCGCCGTTCGATACGCTGCGGGTGGCCGATCTGGGCGATGTGCCCATCAACCCCTACCACCTGCCCAAGTCGGTGGCGATCATCGAAGCCCATTACCGGCCGATCGTGCAGGCGGGCTGCATCCCACTGACCTTGGGTGGCGACCACACCCTCGTGCTGCCGATCCTGCGCGCCGTGGCCGCACGCCATGGTCCTGTGGCGCTGATCCACATCGACGCCCATGCCGACGTCAACGACACGATGTTCGGCGAGCCGTTGGCACACGGCACCCCCTTTCGCCGGGCGGTCGAGGAAGGTTTGTTGCAAAACAACAAGGTCTGGCAGATTGGTCTGCGCGGCACCGGGTACGCCATCGACGATTTCGACTGGCCACGCCGCCAGGGCTTTCATCTGGTGCCTGCGCACGAAGTCTGGGGGCGCTCGCTGACCCCATGGATGGACGAGGTGCGAGCCGCCATCGGACCGCACACGCCCACCTATTTGAGTTTCGATATCGACGGCATCGATCCGGCCTATGCCGGGGGCACCGGAACCCCTGAAGTGGGTGGGCTGACGGTGCCCCAGGCACTGGAAATCGTGCGCGGCTGCCGCGGCCTGCAATTGGTGGGGTGCGACTTGGTCGAGGTCTCCCCCCCTTACGATCCAAGCGGCAACACCGCCTTGCTGGGGGCCAATCTGCTGTACGAGATGCTGTGTGTGCTGCCCGGTGTGCGCTACCGCTGATCCCTCGCGCCATGGCCGCTCTGTTCCGGCCCCCTGACCCGTACAGCGCATGGCATCGATGTCGCATGCTGTACCGGTGCTGTAAGGTCCCTCGTACTACAGTTGGGCCCCATTGAATGCCACAACCCTTACCTTGGCTTGGAGCCTCATGGAGATGACGACTTCGCCCCTGGCGCAACTGCGCGATCCCACCCTGCTCAAGACCGACGCCCTGATCGACGGACAGTGGGTCGGCGGCGATCGCCGCTTCGATGTGATCGACCCGGCCACCGGAGCCCGACTGGCCGAAGTGGCGTGCCTGGGCCCCACGCAGGCCGAAGCGGCCATCGCTGCGGCCGAAGCGGCCTGGCCCGCCTGGCGCCAGAAGACCGCCAAAGAGCGCGCCAACATCCTGCGCCGCTGGTACGAGCTGCTGATGGCGAACCAGGACGACCTGGCGCGCCTGATGACCGCCGAGCAGGGCAAGCCTTTTCCCGAGGCCAAGGGCGAGGTCGCCTACGGGGCCAGTTTCGTCGAATGGTTTGCGGAAGAAGCCAAGCGCATCAATGGCGAGACACTGCCGCCCTTTGACAACAACCGGCGTCTGCTGGTGCTCAAACAGCCGATCGGGGTGTGTGCGGCCATCACCCCGTGGAACTTTCCTTTGGCCATGATCACGCGCAAGGTAGTCCCGGCCCTGGCAGCCGGCTGCCCAGTGGTGATCAAACCCGCCGAGCAGACCCCGCTGACGGCGCTGGCAGCAGCCGAGCTGGCGCTGCGTGCAGGCATTCCCGCCGGCGTGCTCAACGTCCTGACCAGCGACGGGCCTGGCAGCGTCGCCATCGGCCAGGTGCTGTGCGCCAGCCCGGTGGTGCGGCATCTGAGCTTCACCGGCTCGACCGAGGTCGGCCGCATCCTGATGGCGCAGTGTGCCCCGACGGTCAAGAAGCTGTCGCTGGAGCTCGGCGGCAATGCGCCGTTCATCGTGTTCGATGACGCCGACCTGGACAGTGCGGTGGAGGGAGCCTTTGCCAGCAAATACCGCAACGCCGGCCAGACCTGCGTCTGCTCCAACCGCCTTTACGTGCAGGAAGGCATCTACGAAGCGTTTGTGCAGAAGTTTGCGGCCAAGGTGGCCACGGCCAAGGTCGGCAACGGGTTCGAGGAGGGCGTCAACCAGGGACCGCTGATCGAAGAAGCCGCGGTGCAAAAGGTGCAGCGCCACGTGGACGACGCGCTGGCCAAAGGGGCCCGGCTGCTGACGGGAGGCCGGCGCCTGGGTGGCCTGTTCTATGCCCCCACGGTGGTGGCCGACGCCACGGCCGACATGCTGTGCGCGAAAGAGGAAACGTTTGGGCCCTTTGCCCCGGTGTTCAAGTTCCGCACCGAAGACGAAGTCATCCGGATGGCCAACGACACCGAATATGGGTTGGC
>JANWZF010000128.1 GCA_025054905.1 Tepidimonas sp. | reverse complement strand
CGGGCCGACGACGTCTTCAAATCGGCCGGCTACCGCATCGGCCCCAGTGAAATCGAAAACTGCCTGATCAAGCATCCGGCGGTGGCCAATGCCGCGGTGGTGCCCAAGCCCGACCCCGAGCGTGGAGCGATCGTCAAGGCCTACGTCGTGCTGGCGCCCGAATGGGCCGAGCGGCGCGCGCGCTGCGTCGACCCGGCCACAGACTTCGATCCGGCGCTGGTGGCCGAGCTGCAGCAGCACGTGCGGGGGCGGCTGGCACCCTACGAATATCCGAAAGAGATCGAATTCATCGAGGCTTTGCCGATGACCACCACGGGCAAGGTGCAACGCCGCCTGCTGCGGCTGCAGGAAGAGGCGCGCGCGGCGGCGCCCAAGCCGACCGCTGCCGGATGATGCGCCCCCGACGCCCGGCGCTGCACTGCGGACGGGCATGTCGGGCCTTGGAATCCCCCCTTTGGAGTTGCCATGACCTTCAATCCGATCACCTTGCCCGGTGGCCTGTCCGTCTCGCCGATCTGCTTGGGCACCATGACCTTTGGCGAGCAAGTGACCCAGGAGCAGGCTCACCGCATCCTCGACCGCGCACTGGAGCGCGGCGTGAACTTTCTGGATACCGCCGAGATGTACGCGGTACCCGCGCGCGCCGAAACCTATGGCGCCACCGAGACCATCCTCGGCCACTGGCTGGCCAGCCGCCCCGGCGTGCGCCAGCGCGTGGTGCTGGCCACCAAGGTGGCGGGCCCCTCGCGCGGCATGCCGTGGATCCGCGGCGAGCAGGCCGGACTGACCAAGGCGGAAATCATCGCCGCCTGCGAAGGCAGCCTGCGCCGGCTGCGCACCGACGTCATCGACCTTTACCAGATCCACTGGCCGGCGCGCAATGTGCCGATGTTTGGGTCGATCACTTTCGATCCGGCCAAAGACAAGCCCTGCGCCAGCATCCTGGAGCAGCTGGAAGCGATGGACGCCCTGGTGCGCGCGGGCAAGGTGCGCTTTGTCGGACTGTCCAACGAAACCCCCTATGGCGTGCATGAGTTCGTGCGCCTGGCCGAGCAGCACGGGCTGCCGCGCGTCGTCACGGTGCAAAATCCCTACTGCCTGATCAACCGCAGCTACGAAAACGCCCTGGACGAGACCTGCCACCGCCTCGGTGTGGCGCTGCTGGCGTATTCACCGCTGGGCTTCGGGTTGCTGACCGGCAAATACGACGAAACGGGGCTGGAGCACGGAGGGCCACCCAAAGGGCGCATGGCGCTGTTCGAAAGCTTGCGCAAGCAGCGCTGGGGCCGCCCCGAGGCATTGGCCGCGGCACGCCGCTACAACGCGCTGGCGCGCGCACACGGCCTGACCCCGACCCAGATGGCGCTGGCGTTTTGCTACCGCAACTGGCGTGTGGCCAGCACCATCATCGGGGTGACGTCGCAGGCGCAGCTGGACGCCTGTCTGGATGCGTGGGATGTGACGCTGTCGCCCGAGCTGCTGCAAGCCATCGACCGCATCCGCTGGGAGATCCGCGATCCGGCGCAGTGAGCGCCATTGGCACAATCGCGCAGCTGTACTGCCCTGCAAGGCCTGTTGGAGGAAAACGACTCGTGTTGTCCCACCTGCCCTGGATCGCGCCTTGGGTCGCGGCGTTGCTTGCCTATGCCATCGGGTCGCTGTCGTTTGCCGTGTTGGTCAGCCGCGCCATGGGGCTGGCCGACCCGCGCACCTACGGCAGTGGCAACCCCGGGGCCACCAACGTGCTCAGAAGCGGCAGCAAAGCCGCCGCGGCCCTGACCTTGCTGCTCGATGCCGCGAAAGGCTGGTTGCCGGTGTGGGCAGTGGCGCGCTGGGGTGGCCTGTGGGGGTTGGGTGAGGC
>JANWZF010000127.1 GCA_025054905.1 Tepidimonas sp. | reverse complement strand
TGGGCTGGCAGCGTGAGCACCTGGCCACCCAGGTGGTGCGCCGTTCGACGAACCCGTCCGCGGGGGACGATCTGGCGTTTTGGCGTCGGTCGGTCGTGTGGTGGTGGTTTGGATTCTTTTTGCTGTCGACGATGACGCTGGCGGTGGTGCAGACCTACGCGAGCTCGATTTTGCAAGCGATGCACGCGGTGCCGCTGCACACCGCCACCCTGACCGTGACTGCCTACATGCTGGCTGGGGCGGTGGGCATGCTGCTAGGAGGGTGGGTGGCTGCGCGGTCGGCGGCGGTCGATCGGGTGGTGGCGTTGACGATGGCCACCGGTGCGTTGTTGATGGCGCTGGCCTCCACGGGTTGGCTGGGAGGTCCTGGCACGATGGCGGCACTGGCGGTGACCGGACTGGCCATCGGCATCGGTGGCCCGAGCCGCGATCTGCTGATCCGTCGTGCCACGCCCCCTGGGGCCACCGGGCGGGTGTATGGCACTGTGTACTCCGGGCTGGACAGCGGGTTTGCGCTGGCCCCGTTGTTGTTCGGGGTGCTGATGGACCACGGTTGGTACGCCGCCACGTTGGCCGCCGGTGCGGCGACGTTGCTGCTGGCCACCCTGGCTGCACTGGCGGTCGGCGAACGCACGCGCCGCGCATGACCGCGACCCGTGCGGCGACCACGGTCAACCGTCCTTGCGCAACCGCGCCACGAAAAAGGCGTCGGTCCAGCAAGTCGGCAGCACCCTGCGCGCGTGTTGCAATCCGGGGTGCAGGGCCCGTTTCTCCCACTCGGTCAGGCCCGGGATGGACGGCAGCGGGCAGGGCCACGGCAAGGGGTCGACCTGCAGCTCGGGCTGCTCGCGCAGCAGCGCATCCAGCACCAGCTCGTTTTCCTGCGGTGACATGGAACACGTGCTATAGACGAGCACACCGCCTGGCCGCAGTGCCTGCACTGCGGATCGCAGCAGGCGCGCCTGCAACGCGGCACTGGCGCGCACTTTGCGCAGGCTCCAGTGCGCCCATGAGGTGGGATCCAGCCGCGTGAACTGGGCTTCGCTGGAGCAGGGGGCATCCAGGAGCACCCGATCGAAGCGTTGCGGTACCCGCCGACCCACGACGGTGCCGTCCGTCAGGTAGAGGCGAGCGTTGGTGACCCCCAGCCGCTGCAGATTGGCCCGCAGCCGAAAGAAGCGCGCCCGCACCGGTTCGACAGCTGCGATGCGCCCGCTGTTTTGCATCAGCGCGGCCAGCAGCGCGGTCTTGCCGCCCGGGGCGGCGGCCAGATCCAGGATATGTTCTCCGGGCTGCGGCTGCAGCGCCCAGACGGCGGCCATGCTGGCGGCTCCTTGGATGTACAGCGAGCCGTCTTCGACCCACGGATGGTGGGTCAGCGTCGTGCGCTGGTCGGCGGGCACGCGCCAGACGTCTTCGACCCCCGGCAACGGTTGCCCCTGCAGTGACGACAGCCAAGCCCGCAGTGCGCCAGCATCGGCGGGCCGCAAGGGGTTGCGGCGCACCACCACGTCTTTGCGTGTGGTGTAGCTGGCGTCGACTTCGGCACGCCAGGCGGACGGAATCAGGGCATCCAGCAGAGCCAGAAAATCCGCGGGCAGCGGCGGTAAGGGCGAGGGCACGGCGTCGCTCGAGGGAAAGTGGTTTTTCACGGGGTGCCGTCGGCGGCTTGCTGCAGCGCTTCCAACTGCTGCGCGACTTCCAGCCAGCGCGCCTCGACTTGATCCAGCTCGGCCTGCAACGCTTTGAGCCGGCGGCCAGCCTCGGCGAGGGCCGCCGGTGCACGGGCGTCGGTCCATGCGGCGTGCAGCGCCGCCTGCTCCTCGTGCAGCTGGGCCAGACGCTGTTCGAGCGCCTGTTGCTCCAGCTGGTAGGGCCGCAGGCGCGCAGCCAGCTGCTGTCGTCGCTGGGCTTGTTCGCGGCGACGCTGCTGCGGCGAGCGGGCCGCGGCCGTGGGCATCGTGTTGGACCGCTGTCGCATCGCCCAGGCTTCTCGGCGCTGGCGCGCCCGTTCGCGCAAGTGGCGCTGGTAGTCGTCCAGGTCGCCGTCGAATGGCTGCAACCGCCCCTCGTCAACCCACCAGAATTGATCGCACACCGCACCGAGCAAGGCGCGGTCGTGGCTGACCAGCAGGACCGTGCCTTCGAATGTCGTCAGGGCCATCGCGAGCGCCTCGCGCGTCACCAAGTCGAGGTGGTTGGTCGGCTCGTCCAGCACCAGCAGGTTGGGACGCTGCCAGACGAGCAGCGCCAGCACCAGGCGCGCCTTTTCGCCCCCACTGAAAGTGCCCACCGGCCGCTGTGCCGCAGCCCCGCTGAACCCGAATCCCCCGAGGAAGTCACGCCAATCCTGTTCACGCATCGGTGCGCCGGGCGCCACCGTGCCCGCCGCTTCGGCCTGGTACGCCAGACGCTGCAAATGTTGCAGCGCCGTTTCGTCTGCGCGCAACACGTCGAGCTCTTGCTGCGCAAAATAGCCGATGCGCAGTCCGCGGCCGCTCAGCAGCCGGCCGGCCAGAAGGGGCAGGGTGCCGACCAGCGTTTTGACGAGGGTGGACTTGCCTTGTCCGTTGGCGCCAAGGATGCCGATGCGCTGGCCCGGCAGCACACTCAGGCACAGGTCGCGCAGCACCTCACGGGGCGGTTCCCGGCCCGCGGCGGGGTAGCCCGCCACTCCATCCTGCAGGGATAGCATCGGGTTGGGCAGCGCATCCGGGGCTGCGAATGCGAAGGTGAAATCGTTGGCTGTCAGCACCGGGGCGAGGCGCTCCATTCGGGCCAGTGCCTTGAGCCGGCTTTGCGCCTGGCGCGCTTTGGTGGCCTTGGCCCGGAAGCGCTCGATGAAGCGCAGCAAATGGGCCATGCGCTCTTGTTGGCGCTGATAAGCGGCCTGCTGTTGTGCCAGCTGTTGCGCGCGCATCTCTTCGAAGCGGCTGTACGAGCCGCTCCAACGGCTGAGACGGCCGCCCTCCAGCAGCACCGTCACGCGTGTGGTGGCATCGAGAAAGGCACGGTCATGGCTGATGACCATCAGGGTGCCACTGTAGCGTTGCAGCCAGCTCTCAAGCCAGACCAGCGCATCGAGGTCGAGGTGGTTGGTGGGTTCGTCCAGCAACAGCAGATCGCTGGGGCACATGAGCGCGCGGGCCAGCTGCAGGCGCATGCGCCAGCCCCCGGAGAAGGAGGATACGGGGCGCTGCAGTTCGTCCGGCCCAAAGCCCAGCCCCATCAGCAAGGCCTGCGCGCGCGCTTGGGCGTCATGGGCCCCCGCGTCGCCCAGGGCGGCGTGGGCCAGCGCGATGGCCTCCGGCTCGTTGCGCGCCTGCGCTTCGGCCAACGCTTGCCATGCGGACATCAGGCGCGTATCGCCGGCCACCACGAAGTCGGTGGCCGGCGCATCGCTTGCGGGCATGTCCTGCGCCACGTGTGCGATGCGCCAATGGCGGGGGAGTTCCACCTGACCCTGGTCTTCGTGCAGCTCGCCGCGCAGCAGGGCGAACAGGCTGGATTTGCCTGCGCCGTTGCGGCCGACCAGACCGACTTTTTCGCCGGCATGCAGGGTCAGGTTGGCACCTTCGAGCACCACCTTGTCGCCGCGGCGCAAGGTGACGGCGCGCAGCGTGATCATGGGGCGCAGCGTTTCGGATCAGGGGGAAGATCGGCCTGGGCCGCCAGCAGCGCGGTGCGCGTGACCAGCAGCACGGCATCGTCGCCGCCGCTGGTGCGCAACCACTCCACCGCCAGCGTCGGGAAGACCGCTTCGAAATGCGCCCGCTCGTGTCCGATTTCCAGCACCAGCACGGCCTCCTCGTTCATGTGCTCGGCTGCCCGCGCCAGCAGGTGGCGCACGAAATCCATGCCGTCGTCACCACCGTCGAGCGCCAACGCCGGCTCGGCGCGGTATTCGGGGGGTAACATGGCCATGCTGGCGCGGTTGACGTAAGGCGGGTTGCACAGGATCAGGTCGTAGCGACCGTCCAGCGCGCACCAGCCATCCGACTGGAGGAGGCGAACGCGGTCCTGCAGTCCGTGCCGAGCCACGTTGCGCGCCGCCACCGCCAGGGCATCGGCGCTGAGGTCGCTGGCGTCGACCCTCACCTCGGGCCAGGCCATCGCCGCCAACACCGCCAGCGAGCCATTGCCGGTGCACAGGTCGAGCACAGTACGGGTATGCGCACCCAGCCACGGGTCGAGCGCATCAGCCTGGGGCGCCGCGGCGATCAGCTCGGCGATCAGGCTGCGCGGAATGATCACCCGTTCATCGACGTAGAAGGCAACCCCCTGAAGCCACGCTTCGCCGGTGAGGTAGGCCGTGGGCTTGCGGCTACGGATGCGCTCGTCCACCAGCGCCTGCACGGCCTGAGCCTGCGCGGGGGTCACAGGGCGGTTGCCCTCGGCGTCCAGGTCGGTATCCAGGGGCAACCCGAGCCGCCATAGCACCAGCCAGGCCGCTTCATCGCGAGCGCACGTGGTGCCGTGGCCGAAGTGCACTCCGGCGGCGCTGAGCTGCGCTTCGGCGCGGCGGACCAGCGTGTGCAACGTCAGAGGGGCTGCCATTCAACCCGTCCGTTCTTCAACGATGAGCCAGCGTTGGCCGTCCTGCTGCAGAACCAACGTTTTGCGGGCGCGAAGTTCCCGTTGACCGTCGGAACGGTAGCGCTGCACGAAGGTGACCGATGCGGTCTGTCCGTCCATCCGGACCTTGGGCTGGAGGACCTCCACATCGATGCGCTGTTTTTCAAGAATGCGCTGTTTGCGCTGAGCAATCCAATCCTGGCGGCTGAGGCCATCGGGTTTGAATCGAGGATGATAGTGCGCGAAATATCGATTGACATCGCGCGAGCTCCAGGCCTTGGCCCAGGCGTGAACGGTGTTGAGCGGATCGAGACGCCCCGCAGCGTCCGATGAGGCCGCACGTGCGGATGGAGCCAAGGTGGATCTCGTTGTCTTTTCCTGTGGGGCCGTGCGCTGATCAGCAAAAACCCGGCCGGATGGGGCCTCACGTTGCCCGTTGTCGGGTCCGACGGCTACCCAAGTGTCGGCTTCTTCTTTGAGCGTCAAATCAAACGATGATGAAGGACGGGCTGGATCATGGTGGCTGATGCGCCAATAGACTTGGCCATCCCGCTCTCGCCAGCGCAGCATGCCCAGTCCACGCCGATCGATCGGAGCTTGCAGGTTTTCCTTTTCCCAGGCCTCAAGGCTGCTGAGCGCATCCGCGCGGAGTCGACGGTGTTGTTGTGCATCCAGCCATTGTGGTTTTTCCACAATGATGACCGGAGCTCCGATGACATCAGGCAGCGACATCAACTGCTGCATGTCCGGGTTCGACAGGACCACACAGCCTTCGGATGCAAGCGGATCCCGCGTATAGGTATTGGGTGGGCTGCCATGCAGCCAAATACCTTTGCCTGTGCGCCGAAGAAATCGATCGACCGGGTTGGGGTAATCAAGCACCAGGGCCCCCGCACCGTAAAATGCAGGCAATTCGGCGGCGTTTTTCTTGCCAACAATTCGATAGATGCCCAGTGGGGTTTTGTTGTCCCCTTCCACCTCTTTACCGACCCCGGCCTTGCCGACGGAAATGTAGAAACTCCCCTTGAGCTGCAGCGGATCGTCTTCCTTTTCACCTCGCTTCAGCCAGTAGAGTCGCAGGGCATGGGTATCCACCAGAAACAGATGTGGGGAGGTGCTGGCAAGGCTGACCACCTCCCATGGCCACGCTCCCGTTGGAGGGTGGAGATCCTGGGCTTGCCAACGACGCTCCCATTCATGGCGCAAAGTCTGCAGTTCAGGAACCCCATTGCTTAGGGCGGGAGGTAGACCAGCCCGCACCCGCTGAATGTCCCCCAAGAGTGCATGGGCCAGACGAAAATGAGGCTCTCGTTGCAAAACATTCTGCAATGTTCGCTCAGCGGTCTCCGGCTGCCCTTCGAGCAACGCCTGACTGGCCTGCAGGACTTGAAGCTCAGCCTCGGCAAGCCTGGGGTGTTGGCGGGGCGACGGTTCCGATCCTGATTGGGAGGGAACCTCCCTGGCCTCATCGGCCGTAGTGTAAGTTTCAGTGTACTTGAAGAACCAGCCGATCGCTGTCGCGACCAACGTGAAAAACAAGGCAACTGCCGCCGTGACCTTTGAAATGCGCCGGGTCGCCATGCTTTAAGAGTTGCGTTCCTTGGCGATACGCCACTGACCATCCTGCTGGACAAACAAGAGGGATTTGCGAGTGCGATTGTCGAGAGAGTCGGATCGATAATGCTGCGTGAAGCGAACCTCGATCGCTCCATCAGAGGCGGGCTGTATTTGCAGGTCTTTGATATCTAGTTCGATGCGTTTGCGGGGGACGATACGGGCCGTTCGTTCGTTTACCCACTGCGCATGAGTCATATCGGGACGGGGTGTGTAATTGCGCACGTAAGCATCAACATAACCCTGGATATCACGGCTCGTCCAGGCTCGTTGCCAGCGCTGTAGCGCTGCACGCACCGCCTGCTCAACTTCCGGGGCTAGGGGTGTGGGCTTGACGCTGCTGCTTTCTTTGGTGGCGGAGCCAGCTGACGCCTTGTCGGTCGATCCAGTGTCCTTAGCGACGCCAGAAGCGGACTGGGCAACGGAAGACGATCCGTTGATCGCAGGGGCCGCTGCAGGGGACGCCGTCGAGGGCGAGGCAGCGGCAGCCGGTGTGAGGGCCACCACCTGGTTGATCAATCGTAATTTCGGCTGGAGTTCACGTTTGGGTTGTAAATTCAAGGCGCGCGCATAGGACTGGCTGGCGAGCTTGGCATAGACATCCCCAAGGTTTTCGTAGGCGACAGCATAGCTCGGGTTTGTTTTGATTGCGGTTTCGAGCACCGCGCGCGCCTTGTCAAAATCACCTTCGGCGGCATAAAGAACGGCCAGATTATTGTATGGCTCGGGGAGTTGGGGGTAGTCGATAATCAGATTCTGGAAGATCGCCTTGGCTTCCTTGGTCTTGCCGGTTTCCGCCAGAACAACCCCTTTGAGCAATTGGGCCTGGGCGTCACGAGGGTTGTTTTGCAGCCATTCGTCTAACAGTTGCAAAGCTTGGGCAGTTTTTCCGCTCCGGTACGCATTCAGCGCTGCATCAGGCGTGTTGGCGCGTGCGGCGAAAGCGGTCAGCAGAGCCACCAGAAAGGTCAATCCAAATCGTCCGAGGGCAAGAGGGGGCATCATGGATGCTGAAACGGCTGATGGGGTAGGGCAACGCAAGGCCTAGGATACTGCGGCGACCAAACGCTCAAGGCACCGATGATACACGTCGGTCAACGCCTCCAGGTCCGCCAAGGCGATGTGCTCGTCCACCTGGTGGATGGTGGCATTGGGCGGCCCGAGCTCCATCACCTGCGGGCAGATGCGGGCGATGAAGCGGCCGTCGCTGGTGCCCCCGGAGGTGGACAGCTGCGGCTGCAGCCCCGTGACGTCATGCACCGCGGCGCGCACCGCCTCCACCAGAGGGCCGGAGGGCGTCAGAAAGGGCAGTCCGCCCACGGTCCAGCTGAGCTCGTAGTCCTGTCCTTCCTGCAGGCCGTGACGCTGCAGGATCGCGTGCACGCCGGCCTGCAGGCTTTCGGGGGTCGAGGCGGTGCCGAAGCGGAAGTTGAAGTCCACCACCACGTGGCCGGGGATCACGTTGCTGGCGCCCGTGCCACCGTGGATGTTGCTGACCTGCCAGCTGGTGGGGGGGAAATGTTCGTTGCCGTCGTCCCAATGGGTGGCCACGAGCTCGGCCAGTGCGGGGGCCAGCAGGTGGATGGGATTGCGCGCCAGGTGGGGATAGGCGATATGGCCCTGGATGCCCTTGACGGTCAGCCGCCCGCTCATCGTGCCACGCCGGCCGTTTTTGATCATGTCGCCGGTGCGCTGCACGCTGGTGGGCTCACCGACGATGCACCAATCCAAGCGCTGCCCGCGTTGGCGCAGTGCGTCGCAGACCACCACGGTGCCGTCGCGCGCCGGGCCTTCTTCGTCGCTGGTCAGCAAAAAGGCCAGGGCGATCGGGGGCTGCGGATGGTCGCGCAGAAAACGCTCGCACGCCACCACCATCGCGGCCAGCGATCCTTTCATATCGCTGGCGCCCCGGCCATAAAGCCGCCCGTCGCGCACGGTCGGCTCGAAGGGGTCGCTGTGCCAGCGCTCACGCGGACCGGGCGGCACAACGTCGGTGTGCCCCGCCCAGACCAAAACGGGAGCCTCGGGCGTGGCGCCGGGCCGCAGCGCCCACAGGTTGGTGACCCGGAAATCCTGCGGGCCGCTGGGCAGAAACTCGCAGGCAAAGCCCAGGCGGCTCAGACGCTCGGCCAGCAAGGCCTGGCAGCCGGCATCCTCAGGGGTGATGGAGGGCTGACGGATCAGGGCCTCAGCCAGGCGCAGGGTCTCGGTCATGGGTTTCGTGTCGGATCGGGCGCAACCGCCGCGGCGGTGTTCAAGCGCGGGGGGGCAGGAACCCTTCAAACGAGGGGCCGCCCCCGGCACCGGGTTCGCTGGGCGTGGCAGCGGCGGTGCGTGCCAGCGCCCGGGCGCGGTCGTCGTTTTGCAGCCGCCACAGCAGATTGGTTGGGGAATCGGCGTACGCCAGCCCTTCTTCGCGCGTGATGCGTCCGGACAGGATCAGACGCGCCAGATCGGCTTCGAACGTTTGGGACTCCTCGGCCAGCGATTTTTCGAGCGCCTCACGCACGCCGAAGAAGTCGGCCTTCTCGATCAGCTCGCTGATCAGGCGGGTGTTGACCAACACCTCCACCGCCGGGGTGCGGCCGCCATCGACGGTGCGCAGCAGCCGCTGCGAGACGATGGCCTTGAGCGACGAGGCCAGATCGTTGAGCATCGTGGGCCGCACCTCGACGGGGTAGAAGTTGAGGATACGGTTGAGGGCCTGGTAGCTGTTGTTGGCGTGCAGCGTAGCCAGCACCAGGTGCCCCGATTGGGCGTAGGCGATGGCCTGCGACATGGTCTCGCGGTCGCGGATTTCGCCGATCAGGATGACATCAGGCGCTTGCCGCAGTGCGTTTTTCAAGGCCACCTGCAGCGAGGCGGTGTCGGTGCCGACCTCGCGCTGGTTGACGACCGATTTTTTGTTCTTGAACAGGTATTCGATCGGATCTTCGATCGTCAGGATATGGCCGCTGGTGTGCTCGTTGCGGTGATCCAGCAACGCCGCCAGAGTGGTGCTTTTGCCCGATCCGGTGGCGCCCACCACCAGCATCAGGCCACGCTTGGCCATGATCATCTGCGTCAGCACCGGCGGGATGCCCAGCTCCGCCACCTTGGGGATCTGCCCGCTGATGAAGCGCACCACCACCGCACAGGTGCCGCGCTGGCGCATCGCGCTGATGCGAAAGCGCCCGACCTCAGACATCGGAATCGCGATGTTGAGCTCGCCGCTCTGGTCGAACTCCCTCAGGTGCTCGGCGGTGACGACTTCGGCCAGCAGCCGGTAGGGGCCGTCGGCCGGCAACACCTGGTCGTTGACCGGCATCGTGACCCCGTTGATTTTGATGAGCACGGGTGAAGATGCCGACAGATAGATGTCGGAGGCCTTTTTCTCCGCCATCAACCTCAGCAGCTGCTCCATCGGTCCCATCGACGTGCTCCAGCGTCGGCTGCCGCGGGATTCAGTCGCGCAGCAGCTCGTTGAGGCTGGTCTTGGCGCGCGTCTGCGCGTCCACACGCTTGACGATGATGGCTGCGTACAGACTGTACTTGCCCCCCTCCTTGGGCAGGCTGCCGCTGATGACCACCGAGCCAGCCGGCACGCGGCCGTACAGGATCTCGCCGGTGGTGCGGTCGTAGATCGGCGTGCTCTGGCCGATGTAGACGCCCATCGAGATCACGGAGTTTTCTTCGACGATCACGCCTTCGACGATTTCCGAACGTGCGCCGATGAAGCAGTTGTCCTCGATGATGGTCGGGTTGGCCTGCAGCGGCTCGAGCACGCCGCCCAGGCCGACACCCCCCGACAGATGCACGTTCTTGCCGACCTGGGCGCAGGAGCCGACCGTGGCCCAGGTGTCCACCATCGTGCCTTCATCCACGTAAGCCCCGATGTTGACGTAGGAGGGCATCAGGATCGCTCCTTTGGCAATGTAGCTGCCGCGGCGGGCCACCGCCGGCGGCACCACGCGCACGCCGGTGGCGGCCAGTTCCTGCGCACTCATCGCGCCGAATTTGGTCGGCACTTTGTCGAAGAAAGCCAGGTCACCCGCGCGCATCAGTTCGTTGTCGCGCAGCCGAAAGCTCAACAGCACCGCCTTTTTGATCCATTGGTGCACCGTCCATTGACCGACTCCGTGCCGAGTGGCCACGCGCAGCCGGCCAGCATCCAGCTCGGCGAGCACGTGCTCGACTGCTTCTGTCACTTCCTTGGGGGCGCTGGCCGCGCTGAGCTGGGTGCGGTTGTCCCACGCGTTGTCGATGATGCGTTGCAGTTGATCGGTCATGATGGGTCGTCAGAACGGTCGGGGAGGAGGAGGGGGGCCGGCTAGCCGCGCACGAAACGCACGATGCGCTCCGCAGCTTGCACGCATTCGTCCAGCTCGGCCACCAGCGCCATGCGCACGCGGCCTGCCCCAGGGTTGTGGCCGGCCTGGGTGCGCGCCAGATAGCTGCCGGGCAACACGGTCACATTGTATTGGGCCAGCAACTCCCGCGCGAACGCGGTGTCATCCCCACCGCTGCGGCCCCCAAAGCGTGGCGGCACCTGGGCCCACAGGTAAAAACCGGCATCCGGCCAACGCACGTCCATCACCTCGGCCAGCATCGGCGTGACGCGCTCGAACTTGGCGCGATACAGCCGCCGGTTGTGCTCCACGTGGGCCTCGTCGGACCAGGCGGCGATGCTGGCACGCTGCACGGCCAGGCTCATCGCGCTGCCGTGGTACGTGCGGTACAGCGTGAAGGCCTGGATCAACTGCGCGTCGCCGGCCACGAAGCCGCTGCGCAGCCCAGGGGCGTTGCTGCGCTTGGACAGGCTGGTCAGCATGATCAGGCGCGCAAAATCACGCCGCCCCAGCGCCGCGGCCGCCTGCAGCGCGCCCAGCGGCGGCTCAGCGCCCCAGTAGATCTCGCTGTAGCACTCATCGCTGGCGATGACAAAGCCGTAGCGGTCACTCAGCTCGAACAGGTGCGCCCATTCGTCCATCGTCATGACCGCGCCGGTGGGGTTGCCTGGCGAGCAGGCGTACACCAGCCGCGTGCGCGCCCATACCTCGTCAGGCACGCGGTCCCACGCCGTGGCAAAGTTGCGCTGCGGATCGCTGGGCGCATACCAGGGCGAGGCCCCCGCCAGCAGCGCGGCTCCCTCGTAGATTTGGTAGAACGGATTGGGGCAGACGACCACCGGCTCGACCCCGCCCACAAACGCGCGTGGATCGATCACCACCTGCGCCAGCGCAAACAGCGCCTCGCGTGAGCCCAGCGTCGGCAGCACCTGGGTGGCCGGATCCAGCGTCACGCCATAACGGCGTTGCAGCCAGTCGGCGCAGGCACGCCGCAGGGCCGGGGTGCCTGCCGTGGCCGGATAGGCCGCGAGTCCTTCCTCCGCGTCGATGGCCGCGTGCAAGGCGTCCTTCAGCACCGCGGGTGTGGGGTGGCGGGGCTCGCCGATGCCCAGATTGATCGGCCGCAGGGCCGGGTTCGGCACGACGTCGGCCGTCAGCGCCCGCAGGCGCTCGAAAGGATAGGGCTGCAGACGCTGCAGCAGCGGGTTGCCGGTGAAGGTCATGGGGCGCAATGGTAGCGGCTTCGTCGTCCACGCCCCGTACACTAGCGCCCCGTGCGCTTGCAGACCATCAAACTTTCGGGCTTCAAATCGTTTGCCGAACCGACCACCATCCAGCTGCCCGGGCAGCTGGTCGGGGTGGTCGGCCCCAACGGGTGCGGCAAGTCCAACATCATGGATGCCGTGCGCTGGGTGCTGGGCGAATCCAAGGCCAGTGAGCTGCGTGGCGAGTCGATGCAGGACGTCATTTTTAACGGCACGACCACGCGCAAGCCCGCCCAGCGCGCCAGCGTCGAGCTGGTGTTCGACAACAGCGCCCATCGCGCCGGCGGCCCCTGGAACCAGTACAGTGAGATCGCCGTGCGGCGGGTGTTGACCCGCGATGGCACCAGCAGTTATTTCATCAACCAGCAGCCGGTGCGCCGCCGCGACGTGCAAGATGTCTTCATGGGCACGGGCCTGGGACCGCGCGCCTACGCCATCATCGGGCAGGGCACCATCAGCCGCATCATCGAAAGCCGTCCCGAGGAACTGCGCCTGTTTCTGGAAGAAGCCGCCGGCGTGTCCAAGTACAAGGAGCGTCGGCGCGAGACCGCCCATCGGCTGGCCGATACGCGCGAAAACCTGACCCGTGTGGAAGATATCCTGCGCGAACTGCAGGGGCAATTGCAGCGCCTGCAAGCGCAGGCCGAGGTGGCGCAGCGCTACCGCGAGTTGCAGGCCCGACTGGCCCGGCGCCAGCAGCAGCTGTGGTGGCTCAAGCGCGCCCAGGCGCAGCAGCAGCTCGAGCAGGTGCGGGCCGAAGGCCAGCGCGTCCTGCTGGCCCTGGAGCAGCAGCTGGCAGCCCAGCGCGGCGCCCAGGCCGAAGGCGAGCAGCTGCGCCAGGCGCAGCAAGCCGCCGCCGAGGCCCTGCAGCGTGCGCAAGCCGCGCTGTACGAGGCGGGGGCCGAGGTGGCGCGGCTGCAGGCGCAGCAGCGCTTTGCGGCCGAAGGACGACGCCAGGCCGAGCAGCGCCAGGCGGCCTTGCAGCAGCAGCTGGCCGAGTGGCAAGCGCGTGCCGCCGAGGCCGCCACGCAGACCGAGGAGCTGGAGCAACGCCAGCAGCAGGCGGCCGAGGACACCGAGCTGGCACGCGCCCAACTGGAGGAGCAAGCCCCCCAGGTGCAGCAGGGGGAAGAGGCTATGCACGCGGCGCGCGCCAGGCTCGAACAAGCCCGGCGGCAGGTGCATGAACTGCAGCGGACCCTCAGTGCACTGGGGGCCGAGCAACGCGCCCTGCAGGACCAGCTGCGCGCGGCGCAGGCGCGGCACGAGCGCCTGCTGCAACAGCGCGCCCAGACCCAGGCTCCGGATCCGCAGCACCTGCATCACTGGCAGACCGAAGAAGCCCAGGCACAACAGGCGCTGGCGCTGGCCGAGGCGCGGCTGGCGCAGCTACAGGACGAGTTGCCTGCCGCGGAAGACGAGCGTGCCCGGGCCGAACACCACGCGCGTGCGCAGGCCCAGGCCGAGGCGCAAGCGCAGGCGCGCCTGCAAGCGCTGCGGGCGCTGCAAGACAAGCTGCAAACCGACGAACGGCTGCAACCTTGGCTGCAGGCCCAGGGGCTGGACGGGTTGTCGGCGCTGTGGCGCCACCTGCCCAGCGACACGGGGTGGGAGACCGCGCTGGAGGCGGCCTTGCGCGAACGTGTGCGCGCCCTGCCGCTGCAGGGGTTGGA
>JANWZF010000073.1 GCA_025054905.1 Tepidimonas sp. | reverse complement strand
GGAGCCACTGTTGGTGGTGCTCAAAGATTCGCCGTTGCGCGAAGTAAAAGATTTGCGAGGCAAGGTTGTTACGGTTTCCGATACTCTTGCAACTCTGACACTGGCTGCGCGCCGCTATTTGGCAGAAATGGGCTTGCCGCCGGGCTCGGCGCTGACGGTACGTGCCATGGGGACGCACGTCAATTCGTTGGCTGCGCTGGTTCACGGTGAGTCTTCGGCGGCCGTCATTTCGGTGACTGCGCTGAAGCAGATGGGCGTCGATTGGGGTGACCGGATCCGGGTGCTGGCACGTATACCCCCCACGCCGCCTTTGTTATACATGGTGCATCGGCGCCTGGGGACAGAGACCATTGATCGGCTTCAAAGGCAGTTGCTGCGTTTTGCTAATGAGACCTCAGAAGGTCAGGATTTGTTCAGGCGCTTGGCTCACGATGGTCTCAAGCCGGTGACAGCGGCCGATTTGGCAGCATTGGATTCTTTTGCACAGGATGTCAAGCGCCTGCTTGAGGCCTTATGAGAATGACTGTTCATTCGTTGCGCTGGCGTTTGACGCTGGCAGTATTGGTGTTGCATCTGATTTTGTTTTCTGCTCTGGCATGGGTGGCGCAAAATGGTATGCAGCAGTGGACTGAACTGCAGCTGCAGCGGCGGGTGCAAACCTTGAGAGTGGAGTTGACCGCAGCACTGACCGGTCCAATTATCGAGCGTGACTATGTTGGTTTGGCCGAAATCGCACGCGAGCTGGTTTCGGTCGCCGAGATCAGTTATTTAGTGGTTCTGGATCCAGCGGGAAAGGAATTGGCACAAGCCGGGCGGGTTTCTCCGTTGGCGTACGGCGGTCCGCAGGTGCGTGAATTTGTCCTCAGCATAGGGGCTTCTCAGGTACGTTTGGGGCTGGATGTGGCTTCGGCGACAGCCACCAGTGTGGAAGTTGGGCGTTCAATGGCGTTATGGGCGTTGGCGGCTGCCGCCCTGGGGACCGTATTGACGGTATGGCTGGCGTTGGGTTTGACTCATCGCATTCGTCAGCTGGTCAAGGCTGCTGATGCACTGGCGCGGGGCGACTGGCGGGCACGTGCGCCGGCGCGCTCTCCAGGTGATGAGCTGGACCGCTTGGGCCATGCGTTTAACCAAATGGCGCAGGAGATCGAGGCCCGCGTGGTGGCCCTGGAGCACGCCCAGCAGCAGACGGCTGAAGCCTTGGAGGAGGTGCATGCCGAACGGGCCCGGATGGCGGCGCTGATCGAGGCCATGGGCACGGGCGTGCTGCTGGTTGATCGCCGCGATCGGGTGCTCTATGCCAATGAGGCGCTGCGGCGCATGTGGTTGATCGATCCTGAGACCGTTGTCATCGGCCGGTCGGCCATCGATTTGCTTGCTCAGGCAGGAGGACGTCTGGCGCAGCCCGATCATTTTTCGCGTCTGGTGCTGCATGTGCCCGGCACGCAGGAAATCTCTGATTCCACCGAGCTGGTGATGAACGATGGGCGCATCATCGTGCAGGCGTGCCGCCCGGTGCGTGATACGGA
The DNA here is from genome assembly GCA_025054905.1 of Tepidimonas sp. Lineage (GTDB taxonomy): Bacteria > Pseudomonadota > Gammaproteobacteria > Burkholderiales > Burkholderiaceae_C > Tepidimonas. The sequence continues at coordinate 1,853 of JANWZF010000073.1, read as the reverse complement.
TGCGCGCCTGATCGGACGGCTGTGGCTGTACGAGGACGTGACCCAGGAGCGGCGCAATGCCGAGCAGCTGATCTATCTCGCCGAGCGCGATGGTCTGACGGGGCTGTACAACCGTCGTCGCTTCGAGGAAATGCTGGAGCGCGCCTTGCTCGATGCCAACCGCCGTCAGTCGCGCTGCGCGCTGATGTTGTTCGATCTGGACGAATTCAAACACCTCAACGACCATTTTGGCCATCGTGCTGGCGATGCGCTGCTGGTGCGGGTGGCCAACGAGCTGTCCACCGTGGTGCGGCGCAACGAGGTGCTGGCGCGGTTGGGGGGCGATGAATTTGCCCTGCTGGTGCCCGACGTGGAGCGCGTCGAGGATGTGGAAAACCTGGCCGAACGTGTGGTGCGGGCGGTGGCGCGTCTGCCGTTTGCCTTCGATGGGCGCTCGCTGCGCATCACCGCCAGCCTGGGCATTGCGGTGTTCCCTGACCATGCCACCAGCTTGCCCGAATTGGTGGCCGCAGCCGACCTGGCGATGTACCACGCCAAAAATGCCGGCAAAAACGGCTGGCGACTCTACGATGGCCAAATCGATGTGGGGGCCATCGAGCGGCTGGGCTGGAGCGAGCGCATCGAGCAGGCCCTGGCCGAAGGTTGGTTCGAATTGCATTTCCAGGGTATCCATGCCCGCTGTGGCCGGCTGTCGCATGTGGAGGCGCTGCTGCGCATGCGCGATCCGCACAGCGGCCAGCTGATTTCGCCGCAGCATTTCATCGCCCCAGCCGAAAAGACCGGTCGCATCGTCGATATCGACCGCTGGGTGGTGCAGGCGGCCGTGGCCACGCTGGCGCGCCACCCGACGTTGCCTGCGATCGCGGTCAACGTGTCGGGACGCACGCTGGCCGAGGTGCGCTTCCCGACCTTTGTGCTCGAGACGCTGCAGCGCCACGCAGTGGCTCCGCAACGGCTGCTGCTGGAGGTGACGGAGACCACCGCGATTGCCGACATGCACGACGCCAACCGCCTGCTGGAGGTCATGCGGCCAGCGGGTTGCCGCGTCTGCCTGGACGATTTCGGCGCGGGCTTTTCGTCGTTCTCGTACCTCAAGCACCTGCCTGCTGACGTGATCAAGATTGACGGTCAGTTTGTGCGTCATGTGGTGGACAACCGCGACGACCGGCTGCTGGTGCAGGCCATGGTCAACGTGGCCCATGGCCTGGGCAAATCGACCATCGCCGAATTCGTCGAGGACGAGCGCACCGTGCAGGTGCTGGCCAATCTGGGGGTGGAGGCGTTCCAGGGCTATCACTACTCCAAGCCGCAGGCTGACCTGGAGGGCTTGCTAGTTGCCCATGGCACCCTGGAAGAAGCGGATGGGCGGCGTTCCAGGCCGACCAGCCCGACCTTGACCAGGCACGCCGCCTGAGGAGCGCTGCTTAAGCTGCGCTGGTGGCCTTGTCGGCCTCCGATGTGAAGGCATCGGCGAAAAACGCCTCGGCCGGCAGCCCGGCCACCGCGTAGTCGCGGCGGGCCGACTCCACCACCACCGGCGCGCCGCAGGCGTACACCTCAAAGCCGGACAGATCGGGGTGATCCTGCAGCACCGCGCGGTGGACAAAACCGGTGCGCCCCTGCCAGCCATCTTCGGCCAGGGCATCGGAGACCACCGGCACATAGGTCAGATGCGGCATGCTGGGGGCCTGCGCGCGGATCCAGTCGTCCTCGTACAGATCGTGCGGGCGCCGCCCTCCCCAGTACAGCCAGGTTGGCCGGGTGATGCCGCGATGCTGCATGTGCTGCAGGATGGCCTTGATCGGCGCAAATCCGGTGCCCGAGGCCAGCAGGATGATCGGCCTGGAGCTGTC
>JANWZF010000018.1 GCA_025054905.1 Tepidimonas sp. | reverse complement strand
CCTGGAGTCCTGAGGCGGAGATGCTGCCGTGAGTTATGCCACCGAGTCGGATCTGCGCCAGCGCTTTGGCAGCGATGAGATCGACCTGGTGTCAGGTCGCGACCCGGGCGGCGCGGGCGCGGCCATCGCGCGCGCCATCAGCGATGCTGCGGCGGAGATTGACGCCTATCTGGAGGCGCGCTATGCCCTGCCCTTGCCCACTGTGCCGCCGGTGCTGGCGCGCATTGCGTGCGACATCGCCCGCTATCGGCTGTGGGCCGAGCGCGCGCCGGATGAAGTGCGCATGCGCTACGAGGATGCGCGCCGCTTCCTGGAGGCGCTAGCCAAGGGCGCGGTGCGACTGGGGCTGCCCGAGGCGATGCAGCCCGACGCCCCGACGGCGATGGCGGCTGCGCGCACGGGCGATGCGCCGGTTTTTAGCCGAAACAGCACCGGGAGTTACTGATGCCCATCCTCGCCGCGCTGACCGCTTTGCGCGACCGGCTGGCGGCGGCGCTGCCGTCGGCGGCGGTGGTGGCCGTGCACGCCGAGGACTTGTCTGGGCGCAAGGTCAGCGAGTGGCTGATCAAGCTGCCGGGCGTCTATCTGACCTGCGAAGGCGTGGATGTGCGCGGCGCAGAAGCGGTGATGCGGCTGCGCGTGTACGTGCTGGCGCGGCTGGCCGATGTGCGCCGCCTGCCGGCCGAGGCCGGCTGGGCGATGGCCGAGATCGCGCTGGCGGTGGTGGCCTCCGACCCCATCGTCACCGAGGCTCGGCTGATTTACCGCGACGAATCCGGGCTGGATCAGCCGGGCGTCGGCCTGTGGGAGATCGAGGCCACGCGCCGCCACGCGCTGCCCGCGCCCGACGCCGAGGCGCTGCCATCGTGCCTGCTGCACCAGCGCTACGAGGAGCTCTACAGCAGCTGGGCGCCGTGGATCGGCGCGGCGCATGAACCGCGCTACGAGCGTCTTCAGGGCGATGCGCCGTCCGTTGGCGAGCAGGATATGGAGGCCTTGCTGCCATGACCGCCACGACCGACACCCTCACGCTGGAAGCGGCCGACTGGGGCCGCGGAGGCACGGTGCGCCTTGGCACCGTGACCCAGTTCGATGCGCAGCGCTGCCGCGTGCGCGTGCGGTTGTCAGAGCAGGGCCAGCAGCAGGCCGTGACCGACTGGCTGCCATGGGCCACATGGTCAGCCGGCCATCTGCGCGTCTGGAATCCGCCGGCCATCGGCGAGCAGTGCATGGTGTTATCGCCCAGCGGCGACCTGGCGCAAGCGGTGGCCGTGCCTGCTGTATTCCAGCAGCAGGGCGCGTTCCCCGCGCCGGCCAGCAATCCGCACTGGACGCTCCTGCAATGGCAGGATGGCGGTTACATCCGCTACGAGCGCGACACAGGCAGTCTGCATCTGCATGCGCCAAACCTGATCAAGATCACGTCGGCGCGGGTGGAGATCAACTGATGGGCACCGGTGTGGTACGGCATGACGATGTGTGCTCAGGGCATGACTGCTTTCCGTCGCGGCCCAACGCGGCCGCAAGCGGGGATGTCTTTGTCAACGGTCGCGGCTGGCACCGGCTTGGTGATGCCTGGCATCCGCATGGCTGCGCGTTGTGCCCGCCGCATGGCGGCCAGGCAGCTACTGGCAGCGCAACGGTATTTGTCAACGGCCGGTCGGCGTGTCGCATCGGCGATGCGGTGAGCTGCGGCAGCACGATGGTGGATGGCAGCAGCAATGTATTCTGTGGTTGACCTGTCGCGCCTGCCGCCTCCGGCGGTGGTCGAGACGCTGGACTACGAGGCGATCCTGGCCAGCCTCAAGGCCGATCTGGCAGAGCGCATGCCCGAGCTTGCGCCGGTGTTGCAGCTGGAGTCCGAGCCGCTGGTCAAGCTGCTGCAGGTGGCCGCCTGGCGCGAGCTGGTCTTGCGCCAGCGCATCAACGATGCCGCGCGCGCGGTGATGCTGCCGTGGGCGGTCGGCGCCGATCTGGACAATCTCGCCGCGCGCTACGACCTCGTGCGCCTGCCTGGTGAGGACGACGAGCGGCTGCGCAGCCGCGTGCTGATCGGCTATCACGCCCTGTCTGCGGCGGGTAGTGCCGCGAGCTGGCGACTGCGTGCGATGTCGGTCTCCACCGACATCCGGCAGGTGGATGTATGGGCAGACCGGCCCGGGCGCGTCAAGGTCTGCCTGCTGGCGCGCGTGGAGGTCGACGCCAGCGCGCTGAGCACCGAGCAGGCCGCCATCGGGCTATCCCTGTTTGGCCGCCACCCGCAGCACGATGCGCCCAGCCCCAAGCGCTGGCGCGTGGCGCAGCCGTCGGATGCCATCGTCGTGCAGGTTGCGCAGGCGCTCTTGGCAGAGGATGTGCGCCCGCTGTCAGTCGAGGTCGATGTCACGCTGGCCGATGTGGTGCCGGTGACGGTCCAGGCCACGCTGATCCATCCTCCAGGCCCGGATGGCGCGCTGCTGGCCGCTCAGGCCCGTGCGCGCGTGCAGGCGCTGGCTGCGCAGGCCGCGTTCCGAGTCGATCTCACCCGCGCGCAGCTCATCGCCGCGCTGATGGGCGATGGCATCCGCGACGTGATCCTGACCGCCCCGGCGGCGGACGTGTCCGCCGGACATGGGCAGATTGCGGCCATCACCGACGTGGCCCTCACCACGGAGGCGCGCCATGACTGAGGCCGTGGAGCGGGCACACCTGCTGCCGGCCAACGCCACGCCAGTGGAGGTGGCGGCCAGCCAGACCATCGGGCCGTGGACGCCGGGCGCGCAGACGCTGGCCACGCTGGGCGATCCACGCCGCATCCCGGCTGCGCTGCTGCCGCACCTGGGCGCGGGCGAGGACCTGCCGCCGGTGTGGCCTGCTGACGAGGCCGCTCGGCGTGCGCTGATCGCGGCCAGCCCCAGGCTGCACGCGCTGATCGGCACACCGAAGGGCCTGCGCGAGCTGGCAAGGCTGGCCGGTGCGCGCATCGCGCGGCTGGAGATGCCCCCCGCGAAAACCTTCCTGGGCTTTTGGGACGAAACGAGCCGCCGCCAGTGGCTGGACGCGCACCCGCAGATGCGCATCCGCACGCAGCGCCAGCGCAGCGCCAGCGAGGGCCTGATGCTGGGCGCGGCCTTTGTGCGCCATACGGGCGAGCCGCCCACGCGCACCGCAGCGATGGCGAGGAGCCGCATCCAGGCCGAAATCGTCTGGCCAGGCGGCCAGTCCGAGCTGCTCACCACGCACGGTTGGACGACGCTGGAGACCGAGGCCAGCGGCACCGTTGATCTGGCGCGCCGCGCCGTGGCGGCGGGGCAGGTGCTCGGCCAGCCGCTGGCAGGCGTCATCAGCCGCGCCGACGCCAGCGCGCGCTACTGGCGCATCGCCCGCGTGCAGTACCAGGTGCGCGCCAACCTGTTGCTCTTGCGCCAGGCCACGCCGAGCCTTGCGCCGCTGACGCCGGATGCCGAGCTGGTGGCGCAGCGTGCCCAGCGCGCGGGCGTGCTCGCATTCGGTGCGACGCTGGGCGGCGCGCACACCGCGCGCTCGGACGCATGGAGCCGCCTCTATAGCCGCATCCGGCTGCACGATCCGGCCGTGGCGGCGCGGCCCAAGCACGGCCCGACCTATCTGGGCTTCACTCGTCTGACCAGCCCGCCGTTTGTCGCACTGGCGCACACGCGCATGCCGGCGCGCCGCGTGCCGTTTGCCATGGCCTCTACCGCCATGCGCGCGGCCCTGTCCGATGGCGATGCGCGCAGCCGCATCGCGCCGGTGCTGGCGGCCATGGACTGGGCGCGCGCCGCGCACGACAAGGTGCTGGTGCGCACCCGGCTACACGGCACCGCCAAAGCCTCCCGCATCCACAAGGCCGGCGCCGTGCTGGCCGGACAGACCATCCCAAGGAGCTGATCGATGGAAAAACAGGTCATCTACCGCGACCGGCAAGAGCTGCAAGCCGCCGACCTCAACAACACGCAGACGTGGGCCGACGAGGCTGGCCGCCATCTGGTGATCGATGCCATCACCACCGAGCGGCAGTTCGTCGGCCTGACGGTGACCGCGCGCAGCGCCACCGAGATCGAAGTCTCGCCCGGCCGCCTCTACGACGGCTCCAGCGGCAAGGTCTACGCCATCGAGACCGCGCAGGTGCACTCGATCTTTGCCATGCTGCCATTGCAGGACAGCAAGTGGCTGGCGATCTCAGCCTTCGGGCAAGAGGAGGACGTGGACATCCAGCCGCGCGACTTCCTGATCGACCTGCAGACGCGCGAGGTGGAGCCCGAGGCCGTGGCGATGCAGCGCCGCCGCGTGGCGGTGATCCACATCGCGCAGGGCATGGAGTCGCCCACGCCAGAGCGGCCCGAGCCGCCCACCGGCTATACGCTCTTGGCGCACGTGCGGCTCACCCCAACCGGCATCCAACAGGTGGCGCTGGCCACCAGCCGCAAGCTGCCCAACCTGTACGCCGTGGAGCAGCGGCTGCGTGCCGCTGAGGGCTGGATCACCAGCGCCGAGCCGCGCATCGCGCACATCATGAGCGACATCGCGGGCCTCGGTGAGCAGATGGCCACCCGTGCCACGCTCACCCAGATGCTGCAGGTGGCGCAGGACATGGCGCGCGTCAAGGAGCGCCTGGAGCTGCCGGACGATTACAAGTTCTACGGCGCGGATCACTTCCTGACCACGGCCGAGTCGGCCACCACCTACAGCGGCTACTCCGCCCGCGTGGAGGAGGGCATCCGCCCGCCCATCGTCGGCACGGCCACGCAGCAGCTACAGCTGCTCAATCCGCTGGATCCGGCGGCATCCGTCTCCAGTGGCGGCCTGCTGTTGCCCGCCTACGAGGAGATCGCGCGCCTGCGCATGGAGACGCGCCGAGGCGAAATCACCATCAACGCCTACCAATACCAGACCACGCAGATGGTGCAGCGCCAGATGAGCCGCCAGCGCATCCGCTACGGCGAGACGCGCACGGCCTGTACCAACACCGGATTCTGGCGCCAGGGCACCTTTGACCCGATCACGCGCATCTACCGCCGCGGCGACGAAACCTGGGAGATCGACCCCGCTTCGGTGCAGGCCATGCTGGCTCAGTCTGGCACTGTGCGCGGCACGCGCATCTGGATCGACGACTATGTAGAGACGTACTGGGAGGCCGTCACCACCACGCACACGGTGCAGGGGTCGATCCTCGCGCAGACGATCCTGATGGCGCAGACCGGATGGCTGACGTCGGTGGAGCTGTTTTTCACCAGCGTGGATGCCGCCGCCGGGCTGGAGGTGATCCTGTGCGATGCATCGCTTGGCCAGCCTGATCTGAGCCGCTCTGTGGCGCGCGTGACGCTGGCGCCTGGCGCGCTGGCGGCCGGCTGGCGGCGTATCCCGTGGACCAACCCGGTTCTAGTCGAGGCTGGCCGCCGCTATGCGCTGGTGCTGGTCACCAACGGCGCGCACCGCATCGGCTACACCGAGGGCACCGAGTACACCCAGGGCGTGCTCATGTACCGGCAAGACGGGCAGTATTTTGCCGAGGCTGCCGAGCGCGACCTGATGCTGCGGCTGAACTTCGCGCGCTTTGCGTCCCCGCGCGCCGTGGTGCAGATGGAGCCGCTGCAGCTCTCCGGCGGCATCGCCGACATCGACATGCTCTACGAGGGGGTGACGCCAGACGGCACCGAGCTGGTCTGGGAATATCAGGTTAGCGGCCAGTGGCTGCCGATCACGGACGGCACCGAGGCTGGACTGGCCAGCCTACCCGCGCTGGTGCCGCTGCGCGCGGTGTTCGTCGGCACGCTGGATCTGATGCCGGCGGTGCGCCTGACCGGCTCGCAGGTGCGCGTGGCGCGCGTCGGGATGAGCTTTACCCACATCAGCACGCAACGCACGCTGTCCTCAGGCTCCACCGACATCCGCGTGCGGCTGCTGCTGGAGTATTTCGACCCGGCTTATCACACGGTGGGCTGTCGCCTGATCCTTGGCAGCGGGCCGATCAACCCGGCCAGCGTGCGCGACGAGATCGTCGATGGCAACCGCCGCTGGCGCGAGTATCGCTTTACGCCTGGCACGGCGCAGACGGGCTACCGCATCGAGATCACCGGCTCGACGAGCGACTGGCGGCGCGCCTGGCACGTGGCCGAGCGCTACGACCTGGCCCTGTGAGGCTGAGCCGCCATGCCCACGCGCTTTGAGGCCTACCGCGTCCGCGATGGCGTCACGCCGCTGTCGCAGGACTACTTCAACCCCGTGCTCGCCGACATCGATGCGCGCATTGCCGAGCTCGAAGCGCGCCGCGCCGACTTGCAGGCGGTCATCGACGACCTGACGCGCTTTGGCCTGCAGCGCATCGATACGATCATCGGGCCGGCCATCGCGCAGATGGACGCGACGCTGGACGACCTGGAGCAGCGGCGCGACCAGTTGCTCGCGGCCATCAACAACGTCGGCGACCTGGCGACGCAAACGCAGCTGACTGGCGCGATTGCGGCAGAGCAGGCAGCACGGCAAGCGGCCATCGCTGCCGAAACGTCCGCGCGCCAGGCCGCTGATGCCGCCCTGCAAGCGGCCATCGAAAACGTCGGCCTGCCGGTGCTGGCCTACGACCAGCGCGCGCAGCTGCGCACCATGGCCTATGCAGATGGCAAGCAAGCCATCGTGCGCGATCTAGGGCTATTTGTCCACCGCGTCGGTAGCACCGAGCCGGATGACGGCATGACATGTTTTGCCACCTCGACTGGCCGCTGGCTGCTGGAAGCTCCGCACTGGGACGTGGTGGATGCGTTTCTGGCGCCGGAGATGGAGAGTTTGCAGCTCGACAAGCCGAGCTGGTTCACCAACTGCGTGCTGTTTGGTACAGCCACGTGCGGTATCGCCAGCGTGGCGGCGACATCGCAGGCTGCGTTTACCGGCACCGTGACCGGCGCTGCTGTGGGTGACCGTGTGATCGTCAGCCCGCCAGCCATGATTGGCACCGATGCCGCCAGCAACGCGCGCTTGGCTTATCACGCTTGGGTGTCCGCGGCCAATACCGTCACCGTCGCCATTGTCAACCCGAGCGCGTCGTCTGCATCGATTTCGACAGCTGCGCAGGGTGCGTGGCAAATTGCAGTCATCAAACCGTAAGGAGCGCCAACCATGCCAATGCTACGCGCGATGCGCCTGCTCAATGCCATCGAGGCAGGCACCACAACAGGATCGCAACTGCAGACCCTATTACAAGACAGCGGGCGTCTTGCTGAGTTCAGTGCGCTGCTGCAAATGCGCGGCCAAGTGCGCCGCATGGCGGCCAGCTCGACGGCGATGAATGCTGTGGCGGCCAGCTCGACGGCGATGAATGCTGTGGCGGCCAGCTCGGTTGCTAGGGAGGCGTTTTTCGGGAGTTCGTTCAGCGTAGGTGCCGGCCTGAACACACTTATTGTGTCCGGCGGAGGGACATCGGACGCTACCTTGGCAAGCCTGAACACGATGTCCGCTGTGGCGGCCAGCTCGACGGCGATGAATGCTGTGGCGGCCAGCTCGACGGCGATGAATGCTGTGGTCAACAGCTCGACGGCGATGAATGCTGTGGCGGCCAGCTCTACGGCGATGAATGCTGTGGCGGCCAGCTCGACAGCGATGAATGCCGTGGCGGCGTCGTCTATCGCCCGCAGCGCTTTTGTCGACAGCACGCATGCAACGTCTTCGATGGTGCCGCCTATACCTCAGCTTCCATCGGCTCGTGCGTCTCAAGCAAGCGTTGCCACGCCGACGCACTTAGTTGTGATCGGCGGTCACGAAACATCCGGCAGTTCGTCGGTGCGCAACACCGTTTATATGCTACCGCACGGGGGGTCATCATGGGTGACCTCCACACCGCTGCCTGCTGTCAGACGTGCGCACACCGCCACGCTTCTGCCGGACGGTCGTATCCTAGTGACTGGTGGCCACGACGGAAGCAGCGTGCGGGCCGAGTGCTGGATCGGCGCCGTTAGCGGTACCACCATCACATGGGCGAGTGCTACAAGCTTGCCGGCGGTTCGTCGTGCCCACGCAGCTGTACGTTTGTCGGGTGGACGTGTTTTAGTTGCTGGTGGGGTTGGCACAGCAGACAACGACCCGCGCACGCAGGCTCTGATCGGCACCGTCAGCGGCACCACCATCACGTGGCAGACTGTCGCCGCGCCGCACGGCACGCGCGGGTTACACACGTGCGATCTACTTCCGTCCGGGTATATCGCTCTGGTTGGCGGCAGTGTCGGATCAGACTGGACGGTCGGGTCCTCGTCGACGGTGGCAGCACTCTACAGCGACAACAGCACGAAAGTGCTGTGGCGTCAGAACCCGTGATAGAGGTTTGACATGAAGCTCCTCATCGACAACGACCGCATCGTCGGACTGGCTACCGACGACTACACCGGGCCTATGCAGACCGAGCCGGTGCCGGGTGACTTCGACCCGGCACGCATGCACGTATACGTGCGCCGTGGCGATGGAACGTGGCACATCCCACCGCCGCAGTCAGTCACGATGCGGCAAGCGCGTCTGGCGCTGCTAGCAGCTGGGCTAATGGACGATGTCGAAGCGACCATTGACGCAATCCCTGACGAGACCCAGCGCCGTGCTGCGCAGATCGAGTGGGAGTACGCGCAGGAGGTGCAGCGCTCATCGCCGTGGGTGCAGCAGCTTGCCGCCGGGCTGGGCCTGACGGACGAGCAGCTCGATCAGCTCTTCGAACAGGCGAGCCAGCTATGAACGCGCTCATGCTGCACCCGCGCGTCACAGCAAGCCATCATCCACGCAACCCCTGCAAGGAGTAAGCCATGCCTACCGCATTCCACCACGGCGTCGAGATCGTCGAGATCGACGACGGCCTGCGCCCGATCCAGACGGCGCGCTCCAGCGTCATCGGCATCGTCGGCACCGCGCCGGCGGCCGATGATGACGAC
>JANWZF010000328.1 GCA_025054905.1 Tepidimonas sp. | reverse complement strand
TGGGCGAGCGCGCGCGCGTGGTGCTGCTGTCGGTGCCAGAGGGTGACGACAAGCCGCTGAAGTATCCCGACATGTTCGCGCGCGCCGACCTGCTGCTGATCACCAAGGCCGACCTGCTGCCGCACGTGCCGTTCGACGTCGAGGCCTGCGTCGAGCGCGCGCGACGGCTGCGTCCCGGGTTGCCGAGCCTGTTGCTGTCGGCCGCCAGCGGGCAGGGACTGCAAGCATGGTGTGACTGGCTGCTGGCCGGGGTGCCGGTGGCCTCGGCCGATGCGGAGCGGGTCTGATGCTCCACCGAGCGGTCTACGCGCTGCCGCATCCGGCGCCGCTAAAGGGTGCGGTGCTCGCCTGCGGCGCCTGGTTCAAGAACAGCGCCTGCCTGTTGGACGGCGCCACGCTGCAGTGGCCTGCGGAGCATGGCGACCTTGAGCAGCCTGCGGCCTGCGCCGCGCTGGCGGCCACCGTGCGAGACCTGGCCGCGCGCGCCGCAACCCGGCTGCGCGCGCTGGCGCACGACCTGCACCCGGATTTTTTCAGCACCATCCTGGCTCAACAGCTGGCGCAGCAGTTCGGGGTGCCGGCGCTGGCCGTGCAGCACCACCACGCCCACGTGGCCGCCGTGGTGGCCGAAGCCGGACTGGACGGCCCGGTGCTGGGGCTGGCGCTGGATGGCGTCGGCCTGGGCAACGACGGCACGGCCTGGGGCGGCGAGCTGCTGGGCGTCGAAGGAGGGCGCTGCGTGCGCCTGGGCCATCTGTGGCCGCTGCGCCTGCCGGGGGGCGATGTGGCGGCGCGCCAGCCGTGGCGGCTGGCCGCCAGTGCGCTGGATGCGCTGGGGCAAGCGCAGGCCATCGTGCCGCGCCTGGCCCCGCAGGTCGGTGAGGCGGCCGCGCAGGCGGTGGCCCAGTTGCTGCAGCGCGGTCTGGCGTGCCCGGCCACCAGCAGCGCCGGGCGCTGGTTCGATGCCGCCGCGGCCCTGCTGGGCTTGGCCCCCGTGCAACAGCGCGAAGCCGAGGCGGCGCGGGCGCTGCAGGAGGCTGCGCAGCGCGCCCTGGCGCGCGAAGCGGATTTGCGCCCCGACGCGGCGGCCACCCTGACGGCCGAGGGGGTGCTCGACCTGCGCCCGCTGCTGCTGCCGCTGCGGGCGGTCGAAGGCGGGGATGCGCTGGCTCGGGAGCGCGCCGCCGCTGCCTTTCACCTGGGGTTGGCCGACGCCCTGGTGGCCTGGGTCGCGGCTGCCTCGGCACGCTGGCCGGCGCGCGCGGTGGTGCTGGGCGGTGGCTGCTGGGCCAACGCGCTGCTGCGCGCGCGCGTGATGCGGGGGCTGCGCGCGCAGGGCTGGGCCGTGCACGTGGCGCAATGGCGCGGTCCGGGCGATGCCGGGCTGGCCCTGGGGCAGGCGTGGGTGGCCGCGCACGTGCTGGCCACCGCCGAGGCCCCCGGTGCGGTGGCGGTGGTGCAGGAGGATGCCTGATGTGCCTGGCGGTTCCCGCGCGCCTGATCGCGCGCCACGACGACGAAACCGGCACCGTCGAGCTCGGTGCCGCGCGCCAGCGCGTCAGCCTGGCGCTGGTGCCCGAAGCGCGCGTCGGCGACCACGTGATCGTGCACGTCGGCTTTGCGCTGGGGGTGTTGGACGAGCAGGAGGCCGCGCGCACGCTGGCGCTGCTGCGCGGGCAGGATGACGATGCACTGGGTGGATGAATTCCGCGATCCGGCGCTGGCGCCGCGCTGGGCGCAGCGCGTGGCGGCGCTCGCCGAACCGGGCCGCACCTACCGCATCATGGAGTTTTGCGGGGGCCACACGCACGTGGTGCATCGTCACGGCCTGCCCGCGCTGCTGCCGCCTGCGGTGAAGCTGATCCACGGCCCGGGCTGTCCGGTGTGCGTGCTGCCGGTGGGTCGGCTGGACCTGGCTATCGAGCTGGCGCGCGCTGGGGGGGTGACGCTGTGCACCTACGGCGATGCGCTGCGGGTGCCGGCCAGTGGCGGCATGACACTGCTGCGCGCGCGTGCGCAGGGCGCCGATGTACGGCTGGTGCATTCGGCCGCCGAAGCGCTGCGGCTGGCGCAGCAGCAGCCGCAGCGCGAGGTGGTGTTGCTGGCGCTGGGGTTCGAGACCACCACGCCGGCCACGGCACTCGTGGTGCAGCAGGCCGAGCGGGCGGGGCTGCGCAACTTCAGCGTGCTGGTCAACCACGTGCTCACCCCGGCGGCGATGCAGGCGATCCTGGCTGATCGGCAGACCCCGGCGCTGGACGGCATCCTGGGTCCGGCGCATGTGAGCGTCGTCACCGGTGCGCGGGCGTTCGAGCCGGTGGCACGCGCACACCGCCTGCCGATCGTCGTGACCGGGTTTGAGCCCCTGGACGTGCTGCAGGCGCTGGTGCTGCTGCTGCAGCAGGTGCGGCAGGGCCGCGGCGACGTCGCCATCCAGTACCGCCG
>JANWZF010000311.1 GCA_025054905.1 Tepidimonas sp. | reverse complement strand
GCGGTTCTTGCCAGCGCAGGCCGGGGCGAGGTGTTGCTGCTGGGCAACGTGCCCGTGGCGCCTGGGGCGTGGGTCTGAGAGAGTCGTGACAGGGTGGTTGCCTGAAGGTTTCCTCTTTGCAAAGAGATCCTGTCAGCTGTTTGACCGCCCCTGTCCATAATGATCTTTTAAGAAGTCGACCCACGCCCGCACCCGCCGCGGCAGGTGGCGGCCACTGGGGAAGACGGCGTACACCCCGTTGGGTGGGGCGGCATAGTCGTCCAGCACACTGACCAGCCGGCCCGCGTCCAGATCGGCCTGCACCTCCCAGGTGCTGCGCCACGCCAGGCCGAGTCCCGCCAGGCACCACTCGTACAGCACCTGGCCGTCGCTGCAGTCCAGCGGGCCGCGCGGGCGCAGATGGATGACCTTGCGCCGTCCGCCGCCATCGGGCACGCTGAAGGCCCAGCCGCGGGTCTGCGAGGCTTCTGACGACAGGATCAGGCAGTCGTGGTGCAGCAGGTCGTGCGGGGTCTGTGGTACGCCGCGGCGGCGCAGGTATTCGGGGGCGGCCACCACCCGTCGGCGGTTGTCGGCCAGCCGCACGCTGACCAATGAGGAGTCCGGCAGGTCGCCCACGCGCACGGCGCAGTCGTAGCCTTCGGCCACCAGGTCCACCAGCCGGTCGCTCAGGTTGAGTGAGACGGTGACCTCGGGATAGCGCGCCCGAAACAGCGGCACCACCGGAGCCACCCGCCGGCGTCCGAAGCCGGCCGGCGCGGTGATGCGCAGATGCCCGCGCACAGAGTGTCCGCCGGCGCTGACGTTGGCCTCGGCCTGCGCCAGCTCGGCCAGCAGCCGCTGGCAGTCGTCCAAAAAGGCGCTGCCTTCCGGGGTCAGCGTCAGCCGCCGCGTGGTGCGCAGCAGCAGCTTGACACCCAGGTGCTCTTCCAGCGCGTCCAGGCGCCGGCCGATGATGGCGGGCACCACCCCTTCGGCGCGCGCGGCCGCGGCCAGGCTGCCGCGCTGCGCCACGGCGACGAAGGTTTCCATCGCCTTCAGTTTGTCCATGGCTGATTATGCAACTTTTGGTCATGGGTGAGGGGGCTTCAGCGGGCTCGATCCCGCGCGGTGCTTGCGTTAGAGTCACCGCTCAACGTGGGCCCAAGCCGCCCGGCGAACCCGCCTGACCGGGCCGCCGTGGCGGCAGGTGGCCCCGGTGGTTCGATCAACAGGAATCTTGCCCATGTCCACCCCCCGCATTCAACGCGGCCGCCTGCAGGTGGCCGACAACCTGTTCCGCTTCATCGAAGACCAGGTGCTGCCCGGCACCGGCATCAGCAGCGAGCGCTTCTGGAGCGGCTTCGACGCCATCGTGGCCGACCTGGCGCCCAAGAACCGTGCGCTGCTGGCCGAGCGCGACCGCCTGCAGGCCGAGCTGGACAAATGGCACAGCGCCAATCCCGGCCCGATCAGCAACCCGGTGGCCTACCGCCAGTTTCTGGAGACCATCGGCTACCTGGTGCCGCCCCCCGGTGACGTGCGCGTGACCACCGCGAATGTGGACGCCGAACTGGCCACGCAGGCCGGCCCGCAGCTGGTGGTGCCGATTCTGAACGCCCGCTACGCGCTCAACGCCGCCAATGCGCGCTGGGGCAGCCTGTACGACGCGCTGTACGGCACCGATGTGATCCCGGAAGACGACGGCTGCGCCAAAGGGCCGGGCTACAACGACAAGCGCGGCGCCAAGGTCATCGCCTACGCGCGGGGCGTGCTGGATCAGGCCGCCCCACTGGCGCAGGGCTCGCACGCGCAGGCCACGGCTTATGCGGTGGTGGATGGGGCGCTGCGTGTGACGCTGGCCGGCGGCACGGTGACCGGCCTAAAGGATCCGGCGCAGTTCGTCGGCTACCAGGGCGAGGCGGCGGCGCCGTCGTCGGTGCTGCTGCGCCACCATGGGCTGCACCTGGATATCCGCATCGACCGCGCGCACCCGATCGGTGCCACCGACGCGGCCGGGGTGTGCGACGTGGTGGTGGAGGCGGCGCTGTCCACCATCCTGGATCTGGAAGATTCGGTGGCCGCGGTGGACGCCGAGGACAAGGTGCTGGGCTACCGCAACTGGCTCGGCATGATGCAGGGCTGGCTGACGGAAAGCTTTGATAAGGGCGGGCGCCGGATGACGCGCGGCTTGCAGGGCGATCGTCGCTACACCGCGCCGGACGGACGCGGCGAGCTGGTGCTGCCGGGCCGCTCGCTGCTGTTCGTGCGCAACGTCGGCCATCTGATGACCAACCCGGCGATCCTGTACACCGACGCCGATGGCGCGGTGCGCGAGATCCCGGAAGGCATCATGGATGCGGTCATCACGACGACGATCGCGCTGCACGACCTGCAGGGCCACGGTCGCCTGCCCAGCGGCGAGCCGATCCGCAACAGCCGCACCGGCAGCATTTATATCGTCAAGCCCAAGATGCACGGGCCCAAAGAGGTGGCGTTTGCCAACGAGCTGTTTGCGCGCGTGGAGCAGATGCTGGGCTTGCCCGACAGCACGGTCAAGCTCGGCATCATGGACGAGGAGCGGCGCACCAGCGTCAACCTGAAGGCCTGCATCGCGGCGGCGGCCAGCCGTGTGGCCTTCATCAACACGGGCTTCCTGGACCGCACCGGCGACGAGATTCACACCGCGATGCTGGCCGGGCCGATGATCCGCAAGAATGACATGAAGACCAGCGCCTGGATCCAGGCCTACGAACGCAACAACGTGCTGGTGGGCCTGCAGTGCGGGCTGCGCGGGCGTGCCCAGATCGGCAAGGGCATGTGGGCGATGCCGGACTTGATGAAGGCGATGCTGGAGCAGAAGATCGCGCACCCGAAGGCCGGCGCCAACACGGCCTGGGTGCCCAGCCCCACCGCTGCCACGCTGCACGCGCTGCACTACCACCAGGTGAATGTGGCGGCAATCCAGCAGGCATTGGAGGCGATCGACGCCGACGCCGAGCGCGACACGCTGCTGGCGGGCCTGCTGACGGTGCCGGTGGCGGCCAACCCGAACTGGAGCGAGGCCGACAAGCAGGCCGAGCTGGACAACAACATCCAGGGCATCCTCGGCTACGTGGTGCGCTGGGTGGACCAGGGCATTGGCTGCTCCAAGGTGCCCGATATCCACGACATTGGCTTGATGGAGGACCGTGCCACGCTGCGCATCAGCAGCCAGCACGTGGCCAACTGGCTGCACCACGGCGTGGTGACGCCCGAGCAGGTGCGCGCGACGTTTGAGCGCATGGCGCGCAAGGTGGACCAGCAAAACGCGGGCGATCCGAATTACCGCCCCATGGCCCCCAACTTTGACGCGAGCCTGGCGTTCCAGGCCGCGCTGGACCTGGTCTTCAAGGGCAAGGAGCAGCCCAGCGGCTACACCGAGCCGCTGCTGCACGCCTGGCGCCTGAAGGTCAAGGCGGCGGCCAGGCCATGAGGCTGCAGCGGCGGGTCGGTCGGGGCAGGGCGCGGGGCGCAGCCGCACGGCGATGAGCACCCCGATCGTCCCCACCCAGGGCGCAGGCGGGGTCGATCCCAGCCGCTGCCCGATATGCGGTGGCCCCAACGGTTGCGCGCTGCAGCAGCAGCGCCGCAGCGGCCTGCCGCAGCCGCCGTGCTGGTGCACGCGCGCGACGTTTGCCGCCGAGCTGCTGGCGCGGGTGCCACCGCAGGCGCGCGGGCGCGCCTGCATCTGCGCGCGTTGTGCGGACGTGGAGCCGCCGGCCGGTTAGGCAGCCTGCCGCGTGCTAGCATCGGGCGGACGAAGATCCCGCCCCGACTGACTTTGTAGCGTTTCGTCGGACTGTGACGCCTGCTCCCACCAGCGCGCCGCCTGCGATTGAGCCCGCCGCGGTGCGTGTGATCCTGATCGACGCTAACGCCGCCGCGCGCGCGGTGGTGGAGGGTCTGCTGCAAGCCGAGGGGGCGCACGTACGCGCCTTTGGCCTCGGGCAGCAAGCCCTGCAGGCCTTGGCCGACGGGGAGCGGGCCGACGTCGTGCTCGTCTCGCGCCATCTGCCCGACATGGGGGCCCTGGAGCTGCTGCGCTGTGTGCGTGCGTTGCCCGGCGGGGCGGTGTTGCCGGTGGTGCTGCTGACGGGGGATGCCTCCGAGTCGCTGCGCTTGAGCGCCCTTGAGGGGGGCTTCACCGAAGTGCTGCAGCGCAGCACGCCCGACCAATTGGCGCCCCACCTGTGTGCCTTGCTGCAACGCCAGGCCAAACTGCAGCGCGCGCGCATTCTGTTGGTGGAGGATTCCGCGGCCATGGCCGCGGCCACGGCCGAAGCGCTGGCCCCGCTGGGCATGGAGGTCGAGCACGTGCTGCACGGGCAGCAGGCGCTGCAGCGCCTGGAGCAGCAAGCGTTCGATCTGGTCATCGTCGATGTGGTGCTGCCAGGCAGCCTGACGGGCCTGGGGCTGCTGTCGGCCATTCGCAGCCGCCGTGACGATCTGGCCGAGCTGCCGGTGCTGGCCTATTCCGGCTACGACGAGCGTGCCCGGCGGGTCGAGATGCTGCGCCGTGGTGCCAACGACTACATCACCAAGCCGGTTGACGGTGACGAGCTGCGCGCGCGGGTGACCAACCTCGTGCGCTACTGGCGGCTGCTGCAGCAGGTGCGCCAGCAGCATGCCCTGCTGGCCCAGCAGGCGGTCACCGACGCGCTGACGGGCCTGCACAACCGCCACCAGCTGGATGAGTGGGGGCCGCGCCATGTGCGGCGCGCCTGGCGCGATGGACAGCCGCTGACTGTGATGATGGCGGATCTGGATCACTTCAAGGAAGTCAACGACCAGCATGGCCACGACCGCGGTGACCAGGTGCTGCGCGAGTTGGCCCAGCGGTTGCGCGACCAGGTGCGGCCCGAGGACATGCTGGTGCGCTACGGGGGTGAAGAGTTTGCGCTGCTGCTGCCGCGACTGGGGGCGCAGGCGGCCGCCAAACACGCCGAGCGGCTGCGGCAACGGGTGGCCGAGCAGCCGCTGGCGGGGCTGGCGCTGACCCTGAGCATCGGCGTGTGCGTCTGGCAGCCGCCGGCACCTGGGACGGTGGCTTTGCCCGAGGAGGCCGCCCGGATTCTGCGCGCCCTGCTCGTGCAGGCGGATCGCTGCCTGTACCGTGCCAAGGCCGCCGGGCGCAACCGCTGCGAGCTGGAGGTGCTGCGGGCTGTGCCCGCTCTGTGAGCGCGGCGGCTGCGAGGCCCATGCGTGCGCAGGCGGCCGGCCGCGTCACAATAACGCTTCATGAACGTGCCCACCCCCTCCAGCGGCCATCCGGCCCCTTATCCGCTGTCGCGCCCGCGCCGCCTGCGCCGCGACGTGTTCACGCGCAACCTGGTGCGCGAGCACCACTTGACCGTGCACGACCTGATCTACCCGGTGTTCGTGCTGGACGGCCACGGGCGGCGCGAGCCGGTGGCCTCGATGCCCGGGGTCGAGCGGCTCAGCCTTGACCAGCTGCTGCCGGTGGCGCAGGAGTGTGCCGACCTGGGCATTCCGGTGCTGGCGCTGTTTCCGGTCATCGACCCGGCCCTCAAGACCCCGGATGGGCGCGAGGCCTGGAACCCCGACGGCCTCATTCCGCGCGTGGTGGCGGAGCTCAAGGCCAAGGTGCCCAACCTCGGCGTGATGACCGACGTGGCGCTGGACCCCTACACCAGCCACGGGCAGGACGGGCTGCTCGATGAGACCGGCTACATCGTCAACGACGCCACCGTCGAAGTGCTGGTCAAGCAGGCGCTGGTGCAGGCCGCCGCTGGCGTGGACATCGTGGCCCCCAGCGACATGATGGACGGCCGCATCGGCGCCATCCGGCAGGCGCTGGAGGCGCGCGGCCATGTGCACACGCGCATCATGGCCTACAGCGCCAAGTACGCCAGCGCCTTCTACGGGCCGTTCCGCGATGCGGTGGGCAGCGCGGCCAACCTGGGCAAAGCCGACAAAAAGGTCTACCAGATGGACCCGGCCAACTCCGACGAGGCGCTGCGCGAGGTGGCGCTGGATCTGGCCGAAGGTGCCGACATGGTGATGGTCAAGCCCGGCCTGCCGTATCTGGACGTGGTGCGCCGCGTCAAGGACGAATTCAAGGTGCCGACCTTTGCCTACCAGGTCAGCGGCGAGTACGCGATGCTGAAAGCCGCCGCGGCCAACGGCTGGCTGGACCACGACGCGGTGATGATGGAGAGCCTGCTGGCCTTCAAGCGTGCCGGGGCCGATGGCGTGCTGACCTACTTTGCGCGCGAGGCGGCCCGCAAGCTCGCGGCGCAGGGGTGAGGGCAGCGATGCGGCACCTGCATCCCCGCGAGGCGTGGGCCTGGTTGCAGCAGGCGCGCCGCAGCCTGCCGGCGTCGCAGCAGCCCCTGTTCGTCGACGTGCGCATGGAGATCGAGTCGCTCTACGTCGGCCGTCCGCCCGGGGTGGTCAACATCCCCTGGTACGAATATCCGGACCTGACCCCCGATCCACCGGGCTTTGTGCGCAAGGTGCTGCAGGAGGCCGGCAGCCTGCAGCGGCCGATCCTGCTGATCTGCCGCAGCGGCAAGCGCACGCTGGACGCTGGTGCCGCACTGGAGGCTGCCGGCTTTACCGACGTGGCGCATGTGGTGCACGGCTTTGAGGGCGAGCTGGACGAGCATTTCCACCGCTCCAGCCGCAACGGCTGGCGCTTCGAGGGGTTGCCCTGGGAACAGATGTGATGGGCGCCGCCGCCCTGGGGCCGCAGCAGGCTTTGGCCGAGGGCCGGCGCGTGCTGGCCGACGTGTTTGGCTACGAGGCGTTTCGCGGCCAGCAGGCCGACATCGTGGCGCACGTCGGCGCCGGCGGCGATGCGCTGGTGCTGATGCCCACCGGTGGGGGCAAGTCGCTGTGCTACCAGATTCCGGCGATCGTGCGCCAGCGCGCCGGGCTGGGCGTGACGATTGTCGTGTCACCGCTGATCGCGTTGATGCACGACCAGGTCGGCGCGTTGCGCGAGGCCGGGGTGGAGGCGGCTTATCTGAACTCCAGCCTGACGCCGGCGCAGGCCGCCCAGGTCGAGCAGCGGCTGATGCGCGGTGAGCTGACGCTGCTGTATGCGGCGCCGGAGCGCATCGTCACGCCGCGCTTTCTGGCGCGCCTGCAGGCCCTGCACACGGCGGGCCGGCTGGCGCTGCTGGCCATCGACGAGGCGCATTGCGTCAGCCAGTGGGGGCACGACTTTCGCCCCGAATACCGCGAGCTCGGGGTGCTGGCCGAGCGTTTCGCGGGCGTGCCGCGCATCGCGCTGACCGCCACCGCCGATGCGCTGACCCGCGCCGACATCGTCGCGTACCTGCGGCTGCAGGGGGCCCGCACGTTCGTCGCCAGCTTCGACCGGCCCAACATCCGCTACACCATCGTCGAGAAAGACCATGCGCTGCGCCAGCTGCTGCGCTTCGTGGCCGAGGAGCACACCTTGCCCGACGGCCGCCACGACGCGGGCATCGTCTACTGCGCCTCGCGCCGCAAGGTGGACGAGGTGGCCGCGCGGCTGCAGGCCGCGGGGTTGCAGGCGCTGCCCTACCACGCCGGCATGGACGCCGCCACGCGCCAGCGGCACCAGGACCGCTTCGTGCGGGAGGACGGCCTCATCATGGTGGCCACGGTGGCGTTTGGCATGGGCATCGACAAGCCCGATGTGCGCTTTGTGGCGCACCTGGATCTGCCGAAAAACATCGAGGGCTACTACCAGGAAACCGGCCGTGCGGGCCGCGACGGTGAGCCGGCCAACGCCTGGATGGCCTATGGGCTGCAGGACGTGGTGCAACAGCGCCGCCTGATCGACGAAAGCAGTGCCGACGACGCGTTCAAGCGTGTGCTGCGCACCAAGCTGCAGGCCCTGCTGGCGCTGGCCGAATCCACCGGGTGCCGCCGCCAGCAGCTGCTGGCTTACTTCGGCGAGACCAGCGCCCCCTGTGGCAACTGCGACAACTGCCTGCAGCCGCCGCAGACCTGGGACGCCACCGAGGAGGCGCGCAAGATGCTGTCCTGCATCTACCGGCTGCAGCAGACCGGCACGGCCTTTGGCGCCGGCCATGTGATCGACGTGCTGCGCGGCCAGGCCACCGACAAGGTGCGTGCGCACGGGCACGAGCGGCTGTCGACCTGGGCCATCGGGCGGCAGCACGATGAGGCCACCTGGCGGCGTGTGCTGCGCCAGCTGCTGGCGCTGGGGGCGGTGCAGGTGGCCGGGGAGCTGCACACGCTGCATTTGCTGCCGGCGGCGCGTCCGATTTTGCGTGGCGAGCAGGCGGTGCGGTTGCGTCAGGCGCGCTCCTGCGCCGACGGCGCGCGCGGGCGCGCCGAGCGCCAGGCGCGCAATCTGGCCAGTGAGGCGCGGCTGCCGCTGCAGCAGCGCGAGGTGCTGGCCGCGCTGAAGCGCTGGCGCGCCGAGGTGGCGCACGCGCACGACTTGCCGGCTTATGTGATTTTTCATGATGCAACGCTGCGGGCGCTGGCGCAGCGGCTGCCGGCGTGCGAGGCCGATCTGGACGGTATCCCGGGGCTGGGCGCGAACAAGCGCGCCGCCTACGGCGCCGAGGTGCTGCGGGTGGTGGCCGAGGCTGCCGGCGCAGCAGGCCCCCGCGCCGGTGAGCCGCTACAGGCCTGGGCCTGATGCCCGGGCGCTGCAGGCGGCTTCAGCGGCGGCTGCGCAGCCCGGCGCAAGGGTCGCGGGGCGCTACGGCCGGCGTCAGCCACAGCGCATCGAAAGCCGGATCCGGCTCGGGCTGCGGCGCGTTGGTGGCGCGCAGTTCCACGGCGTGCACCAGCTCAGTGGCGGCAGGCCCCAGCCGCCGCTGCAGGTGGTGCGGCACGCCGCGATCGCGCCGCGCGTGCTGGGCACCGGTGACCAGCAGCACCAGCGCATCCGTATGCGGCTGTTGCAGCAGCGTGGTGGCCATCGCGTCGTCGCGCGCCAGTTGGATTCGGGCCATCGCAGGCAGCTGCGCTGCAGGCAGCAGGCCGCAGTGGCCTTCATCCAGCGCGCGCAGCAGCGCCGTGCGCTGGTGCGGGTCGGGCAGCGTCGCGTCCCAGGCGTTTTCGGCCATCACGCGGCCGTGCTCGCGGCGCGGCAGATTGCCGCCGGCCACGACGACGCCGGCGCGCACGGCCGCCATCACCACCGGGCCGTAGCGTTGCCACGGCCAGCCGGCGTCGTGCCAGGCCAGCGCGGCGCGCACCGCCTCCTCGTCGGCGTGGCGGGGCAGCGCGGCCGTGTCGTGCCCGCGCTCGGCCATTTCCAGCACCAGCGCGCCCAAGCGGCCCTGCTCGCTGAGAGCTTGCACCACGGCAGCCTGCAGCCATTGGTGGGCGTCGGCATCGTGCTGCTCGCCCAGCAGCAGCCAGCGCCGCCGCGGCG
>JANWZF010000296.1 GCA_025054905.1 Tepidimonas sp. | reverse complement strand
AGAGCCCGAGCTTTGCGCCCAACGGCCGCCTGATCGTGTACGCGACCCGGGTGCAGGGACGCGAAGCCCTGATGACCACCACGCTGGATGGCCGCGTCAAGACACGCCTGGCCACGCAGGGGCAGGCGCGCGAACCCGACTGGGGGCCGCTGCAGACCTGAAACGGTTTGGTACCCTGTTCTCAGGATTTGTTCCATTTCGATCCACTTCTATGCTGACCATGAACGCACGCTCGACCGATGTTGTCCGACCCACCCCGGCGCGCCTGGCTGTCGTTGGCCTGCTGGCCGTCCTGTTGACCGGTTGCTCCAGCGTCCGCCTGGACGACAGCGCACCGGTGACCGATCGCGCACCGGCGCCGGTACAGGCTCCGGTTGGGGGTGCGGCTGCCGGGGCTGCCCCGGGAGCGGGTGGCGCAGTGGGCGATGGTCGCGCCGTGGTGCCGGTGCAGGCCGCAGCCCCGGAGGCGGCGCAGCCTCCGGCCAACGTGGCGCGCGTTATCTACTTCGACTTCGACTCCTACACCGTCAAGCCCGAATTCATGGCGACGCTGGAGGCCCATGCGCGCTTTCTCAACGCCGACCGCAAGCGCCGGGTCGTCCTGGAAGGTCACACCGACGAGCGCGGGGGCCGGGAGTACAACCTGGCGCTGGGGCAAAAGCGTGCCGATGCGGTGCGCCGCGCGCTGGCGTTGCTAGGGGTGCAGGACGAGCAGATGGAGTCGATCAGCTTCGGCAAGGAAAAGCCCGCGGTGCAGGGCAGCGGCGAAGAGGTCTGGAGCCGCAACCGCCGCGTCGAGTTGTCTTACCGTTGAGCCCGGCGGGAGAACCGTGATGAGCCGTGTGCGTGCCCTTGGGATTCGCGTGACCGCAACGGCGGCGCTGTTGGGGCTGCTGGCCTCGCCAGCGTGGGCGTTGTTCGGTGACGATGAGGCGCGCCGCGCCATCCTCGAGTTGCGTGGGCGCGTGGAGCTGCAGCGCCAGCAGATCGAAGCGCAACGGCAGCAGATCGAGGAGCAACAGCGCGCGCTGCAGGCTGCCCAGCAGCGCCTGCAGGAGCTGCAGCAAGCCCTCGATCCAGCCCGGCGTGGGCTGCTGGAGCAGACCAACCAGATCGAGGGACTGCGGCGCGAGCTGGCCCAGCTGCGGGGCCAGCAGGAGCAGCTGGCGTTTCAGCTGGCCGAGCTGCAGCGCCAGCAGCGCGATGCGCTGGCGGCCCTGGACGAGCGGCTGCGGGCCCAGGAGCCGATCAAGGTCAGCCTGGAGGGCCAGGAATTCACCGCGCGGCCCGAGGAAAAGGCCGCTTTCGAGGCCGCGCTGGCGGCCCTGCGCGGCTCGGACTTCAAGCGCGCGGCCGATCTGTACGCCGACTTTCTGCACCGCTATCCGAACAGCGGTTACCGGCCGTTGGCGCTGTACTGGCGCGGCAACGCGCTGTACGCCGCACGGGATTACAAGCCGGCCATCGAGGCCTACCATCAGCTGCTGGAGGCCTATCCGCGCCATCCGCGCGCGCCCGAGGCGATGCTGGCCGTGGCCAGTTGTCAGGTGGAGCTCAAGGACCTCAAGGCCGCCCGCGCCACCTGGCAGGCGCTCATCCAGCGCTACCCCGACAGCGAGGCCGCCGCCGCCGCGCGGGAACGGCTGGCCCGCCTGCGCTGAGCCGGCTCAGGCCGCCTACAATCGCGTCCTTGGATCATGGACGCCAACGCTTTTCATTCCTTGCACACCACGGTGCTGTGGGCGGCTTTTGCTGTCGCCGCGGTCTTTGGCGCGCTGGCCCAGCGCACCCATTTCTGCACGATGGGGGCCATCAGCGACGTCGTCAACATGGGCGACTGGACCCGTCTGCGCATGTGGGCGATGGCCATCGGGGTGGCCATGCTCGGCTTTCACCTGCTGGCCGGGTTGGGCCTGATCGATGCGACGCAGACGATCTATTTCAATGGACGCGTCATCTGGGCCTCGGCGCTGCTTGGCGGTGCGCTGTTCGGCTTTGGGATGGTGCTGGGTTCCGGTTGCGGCAGCAAGACCCTGGTGCGTTTGGGGGGCGGCAGCCTCAAGGCCCTGGTGGTCTTTTTTGTCATGGGCTTGGCGGCCTACGCCACGCTGCGCGGCATCACCGCCGTGCTGCGTGATCGCACAGTCGACCGGCTGGCGGTGGAGATGCAGCCCGGCAGCGCCCTGCCGGCCTGGCTCGCCCAGCAGTTCGGTTGGGCAGCGCCAACCACGACGCTGGTCGTCGGTGTCGCGGTCGGGCTGGCGCTGATCGCCTGGGCAGCGGCGGGCCGTGACTTTCGGCGCAGCGCCGACGCGTGGCTCGGCGGGGTGGGGGTTGGCCTGACGGTGGCGGCCATGTGGGCAGTGTCGGGCTGGCTGGGCTTTGTGGCTGAACATCCCGAAACACTGGAGCCAGTCTACGTGGCCACCCAAAGTGGGCGCATGGAAGCGTTGACGTTCACCGCCCCGATGGCCTACACGATCGACTGGCTGATCTACTTCAGCGACGCGAACAAGGTTTTGACGCTGGGGGTCGTCAGCGTGCTGGGGGTGGTGGCTGGAGCCGCCGCCTATGCGTTGGCCAGCGGTACGTTCCGCTGGGAGGGGTTCGTCAGCACGCGCGACACCGCGCTGCACATCGTGGGCGCGTTGTGCATGGGGGTGGGGGGCGTGACCGCCATGGGCTGCACGATCGGCCAGGGTCTGTCTGGGGTGTCCACGCTCAGCGTGACCAGCGTGCTGGCGTTGCTGGGCATCGTCGTCGGTGCGCTGGCGGGGCTGCGCTTTCAGCTCTGGTTGCTGACGCGTGATTGAGGCCACGGCGACATCGTCGGTCGATGCGGCGCGCCGATTCGGGGGCGTGCAGCGTCTGTATGGTGAGGCTGGCGCGCAGGCGATCGCCCAAGCCCACGCGATCGTGGTCGGCGTGGGCGGAGTCGGTTCCTGGGCCGCCGAGGCGCTGGCGCGCAGCGGCATCGGGGCGCTGACGCTGATCGATCTGGATCACGTGGCCGAATCCAACATCAACCGTCAGCTGCACGCGCTGGATGCCACGCTGGGCATGGCCAAGGTGGAGGCGATGCGCGCGCGCATCGCCGCCTTTCACCCCGGCTGCCGGGTTCAAACGCTGGAAGCGTTTGTCGAACCGGACAACTGGGCCGATCTGTGGCAGCAGGCCTGTCAACGTCAGCAGGGTTGGTCAGCCCTGGCGGTGTTGGACTGCTGCGACCACATGGCCGCCAAGGAAACGCTGGCCGCGTGGGCGCGCCGCAGTGGTGCGCTGTTCATCACCGCGGGTGCGGCGGGCGGCAAGCGCCACGGCGAGCGGGTGGAAATCGACGATCTGGCCCACGCCACGCACGATCCACTGCTGGCCCAGCTACGCCAGCGGCTGCGCCAGCGCCACGGCGCGCCCCGCCACGGCCCGCTCGGAGTGGCTGCGGTCTTCAGTCGGGAACCGGTGGCACGGCCCACTGCGGCATGTGACGCGGATGGCGCTGTCGAGGGCAGCCTGAACTGCCATGGCTATGGGTCGCTGGTCACCGTCACGGCCACGTTCGGTCTGTGCGCGGCCGGTTGGGTGCTGAACCGGCTGGCAGCTGGACATCCGTAAAAAGCCACATTGCATACGCTATAATGCAAGCTTTCGCTGACACGCAGCCGCCCAGGCGGTCAGCGTTTAAGGCGGGTCGTTAGCTCAGTCGGTAGAGCAGCGGACTTTTAATCCGTTGGTCGCAGGTTCGAATCCTGCACGACCCACCACGCAATCGATTGCCATAGGTCGGTCACGACCGCTGACCCGCCCGATGCGGGTTTTTTTGTGCCCGCTGCGAGGCGGGGAGGTGTCCATCCGATGGCCTGGGATGCATTGGCGGTGTCCACCGGCGTGGTGGCGCTGGCGGAAATGGGAGACAAGACGCAGCTGCTGGCGTTGCTGCTGGCGGCGCGCTTTCGTCGCCCGCTGCCGATCGTGCTCGGCATCGTGGTGGCCACCGTGCTGAACCATGCCCTGGCCGGTGCCGTGGGGGCTTGGCTGTCCACGGTGCTCAATCCGGAGCTGATCCGATGGGGACTGGGGTTGGCGTTTTTGGCGATGGCCGGCTGGCTGCTGATACCGGATCGCATCGAGGAAGACGAGGTGCGCCTGGCCGCACGCTGGGGGGTGTTCGCAACCACCGCGTTGGCGTTCTTTCTGGCCGAGATGGCCGACAAGACCCAGGTGGCCACGGTGGCACTGACCGTGCACTACACCGCACCGGTGGCGGTCGTGGTGGGCACCACGCTGGGCATGCTGATGGCCGACGTGCCCGCGGTGTTCGTCGGCGACCGGCTGGCGCGCCATGTGCCGATGCGACTGGTCCACGGGATCGCCGCGTTGGTGTTTGCCGTGTTGGGGTTGGCTACCCTGTTCGGTCTGGGTGAGCGTTGGGGTTTTTGACACCTGGGTGACGCTGGATCACAATCACAGCATCCGTGCATGCTTATGCTTGATAGCGTTGCATGCTATGGCGTGCCGTCCACGCCGATCGCGACAGGAGACCTCCCGTGACCTCAACCCTCTCATGGACCCGGCGCCGTTGGCTGCGCACCGCCACGGGCAGCGCCGCTGGCCTGCTGGCGCTGGCGACGGTGCCGCAGGTGCGCGTCTTCGCGCAACAGGTGCAGGATTTCATCGAAGGCCCGCCGGTGCCCGACATCAAGCCCGAGCAGCTGTCCCCGCACGTCTGGCAGATCTACGCGCGCGATGGTTTTCCGACCCCGGAAAACCGCGGCGTCATGGCCAACGTCGTTTTCGTCGTCACCCGCGCGGGCGTGGTGGTGCTGGACTCGGGCTGCTCGCTGCAGCATGGCCAGATGGCCATCCGGATGATCCGTACCGTCACCGACAAGCCGGTGGTGGCGATTTTCAACAGCCATTACCACGGCGACCACTGGCTGGGCAACCACGCGTTCGTCGAAGCGTTCGGCGACAAGCTGCCCATTTATGCGTTGCCACATACGATCGAGCAGATCAAGGGAGCTGAGGGCAATCTGTGGCGCAGCCTGATGGAGCGCTGGACCAACCAGGCCACGATGGGCACCCGGGTGGTGCCGCCCAACACGCCCACCGAGCATGGTCGCAGCTACCGCTTTGGCGACGTCACGCTGCGCATGCACCACTACGGCCGCGCCCATACCCCGTCCGATCTGTGTGTGGAGGTGGTGGAAGACCGCTTCACCTACGTGGGCGACATCGCGATGGAAAATCGCATCGCCAACATCGACGACGGCTCCTATCCCGGCACGTTCAAGTACTACGAGGCCTTGCAGAAGGCCACCGGCGAGCAGCTCTTCTGGCCCGGCCACGGCCGCGGCAGCCCGTCGCTGCTGGAGGAGTATGGCACCTTCCTGAAGGGGATCTGGGAGCCGTGCGTGCAGGCTGTCAAGGACGGTGTGCCGCTGGAGCGGGCCAAGGAGCTGGTGCTGCGCGATCCGCGCGTGGCGCGCCGTGCCAAGACGATGGCGGGCTTTGACAGCAACATCGGCAAGTACACGAGCCTGGCTTACCTCGAGGCCGAAAAAGAGCTTTTCTAAAGCCGGTTACGATCGCCGGCATGGAGACCTTGGGCGAAAGCGCCGCGCTGGCGCTGGCCTTGCTGCGGTCGGGTGACGCAGCGCTGTGGTCGACCGTGGCGCGTTCGCTGGCGGTCAGTGGATCGGCCACGGCGTTGGCCTGCGCGCTGGGCATTCCGCTGGGGGCGTGGCTGGCGGTGGCGCGCTTTGTCGGCCGCGGCGCCGTGGTGACCGTGCTCAACGCCCTGCTGGCCGTGCCGTCGGTGGTGGTGGGCCTGGGCGTGGTGCTGCTGCTGTCGCGCTCTGGGCCGCTGGGGTTTTTGGGTTGGCTCTTTTCGTTTCAGGCCATGGTGCTGGCGCAGACCCTGCTGGTGCTGCCGGTGGTGGTGGGCCTGACGCGCCAGGCGGTGGAGCAGGCCGAGCGCCAGCACGGCGAGCAGTTGCGTGCCCTGGGAGCTGGCACCGGCTGGCGGGCGTTGCTGCTGGCGTGGGATGAGCGCCACGCCCTGGCCATGGTGGCGTTGGTGGCCTTTGGACGCGCGATCGCCGAGGTGGGGGCGGTGATGGTGGTCGGTGGCAACATCGAAGGCTACACGCGCGTGATGACCACGGCCATCGCCCTGGAGACCAGCAAGGGTGATTTGCCGATGGCGATCGCGTTGGGGCTGGTGTTGCTCAGCGTCGTGCTGGCGCTGCATGCCGCGGCGGCGCTGCTGCAGCGCTGGCGGCAACGCGACGCAGGCGCACTGCTGGAGGGGCACGGGTGAGCGAGTTGTTGCGGCTGCAGGCAGTGACCGTCGAGCTTGGCGGCGCGCGCCGACCCGCCCTGACCGAGGTCTCGTTGGCCCTGAGTGCGGGCGAGCGGCTGGCCCTGGTGGGCGCCAACGGCAGCGGCAAAAGCACGCTGCTGCGCGTGCTGCTGGGGGTGCAGGCCCCTGTGCGCGGCGAGGTTTGGCGCGCCGGTGGCCTGCGCGCGGCCATGGTGTTTCAGCACCCCCATCTGCTGCGCGCCAGTGTGTTGACCAATGTCGCGCTGGGGCCCTGGCTGGCCGGTCTGCGCTGGGCTGCCGCGTGCGCGCTTGGACGACAGGCGCTGCTCCGTGTCGGCCTGGAGGCGCTGGCCGAGCGGCCCGCGCGCACGCTGTCCGGGGGGCAGCAGCAGCGGCTGGCGTTGGCGCGCGCGTGGGCCCAGCAGCCCACGCTGTGGCTGCTGGATGAGCCCACCGCCAATCTCGATCCGCGGGCCAGCCTGGAAGTGGAGGCGTTGGTGCAGACCTTCGCCTGCGAGCAAGGCGCGGCGCGCGCGCTGGTCTTCAGCAGCCACCACCTGGGACAGGTGGCGCGGTTGGCCACCCGTGTGCTGTATCTGCACGAGGGACGGGTGGTGGTCGATGCGCCGGTGCAGGCGTTTTTCGATCGCGCGTGGTTGCAGGCCCATGCGCCGCTGGCGGTCGATTTTGTGCGCGAGGTGCTGCCATGAGGGCGCTGACACGGCGGCGCTGGCTGACCGCAGCGTTGCTGGCACCCCTGGCGCCGGCCGGGGGCCAGGCGCAGCCGGCGCGGCCCCTGGTGTGGGCCACCACCACCTCGGTGGAGCAGTCCGGGCTGATGGCGTATCTGCTGCCGGTGCTGCAGCGCGAGACCGGCTTGCGCGTGCGGGTGGTGGCCCTCGGTTCGGGCCAGGCGCTGGATCTGGGGCGGCGCGGCGATGCGGACGTGCTGCTGGTGCACGACCCACCCGCCGAGCTGCGCTTCATGGCCGAAGGCTGGGGGCAGCAGCGGCGCCTGATCATGCGCAACGACCTGGTGCTGCTCGGGCCCGCGCACGATCCGGCCGGCGTGCGCGGGCTGCGCGATGCGGCGCAGGCGCTGGCCCGCATCGCCGCGCACGACGCGGTGTTGGTCTCGCGCGGCGACCGCAGCGGCACGCATGAGGCCGAGCGACGGCTGTGGCAGCAGGCCGGGTGGGATCCCGAGCGCGTGCCGCAGCGGCGCGCCTGCGGCTGTGGGATGGGGGCGGCGCTGACGCTGGCTGCCGGGCTGGGCGGTTACGTGCTGGCAGACCGGGCCACCTGGCTGGCCTGGCCGCGCCACGGTGAGCTGGCGCTGCTGGTGGAAGGGGATGCGCGGTTGGCCAACCCTTATCACCTGATCGTCGTGCATCCTCAGCGTCATCCGCACGTGCGCGCCGAGGAGGCGCGGCGGCTGGCTGACTGGCTTGTTGGGCCGCGCGCACAGCGGCTCATCGGTTCGTTTCGCCTGCGCGGGCAGGTGGCGTTCGAGCCCGCGGCGGCGTTGTCCGACTGATTCCGCGCAGGCCGCGAGCGATCAGCGCTGGCGCAATTTGCGGTAGACGGTGGCGCGGCTGATCCCCAGACGGCGTGCGGCCTCGGCCACATTGCCGCCCGCTTCGGCCACGGCCTGCCGGATCAGGGCGGTTTCACGGCTGCGCAGCGGCACGGCAGCGGCGGCCCCGGCGGTTGCCCCTGGGACAGGAGGGTGTGCCAGCACCATCAGCCGCAGGCCGGACCAGGTCGGGGCCTCCCAGGGGCTGCGGTGCCGGCGCGCGGCGTCGAACAGCTCGCCCACCGGCAGGGCCAACACGTCGCCCACGTGCGGCCACGGGGCGCGCAAGTCGAGCATGTCGGCAGCCGTGCGGTTGGCGGCCACGATGGTTCCTTCACGGTCCAGCGCCACCAGCCCATCGTCTTCGTCGCCCGGCACATGACCCGGCCATGTCAGCCGCAGCAGCAGCGCGTGCGGTTCGGCGGCCACCAGGGCGTTTTCGATGCGCCGCGCCGCCACGGCCACCAGATGTTTCAGCGCGCGCCGCTCCGGTGTCAGCACGCCGGTCAGATCCAGCATGCCGATGCAGGCCCCATGCGGCCCAAACAGCGGCGCACCGGCGCAGGAATACACCGCGGTGTCCTCGAAAAAGTGCTCCCCGCGGTGCAGCCAGACCGGCATGCGTTCGGCCAGCGCCGCACCGATGGCGGTGGTGCCCACCGCGCGCTCGGACAGATCCACGCCCACCCGCGCGATGGCCTGCACGTGCCGGTCGCTGGTCTGCAGCGGACCATGGACATCCACCACCACGCCGTCGGCATCGGTCAGCAGCGCAAAGTAGCCACTGTCGCGCATGGCGCGCGCCAGGGTGGCTTCAATCACCGGTGCGGCCGCCCGGCGCAGCGCGGCGCTGGCCTGCATGACCTGCCGCTGCCGGGCTGCGCTGACCAAGTCAAACGTCACCCGCTCATGCGGGCGGCGTCCCTGGTCCAGGCAGCGCTGCCAGGAGGCCACGATCCAGCTTTCGATCGGCACGAGGGTGGGGGTGTGCTCAAACAGCCAGTGCCGGCGCGCACGCTCGATCAGCTGCAGGCGCGTTTCGGCGGGTTGAGGACCAGCCAGGGTGCCCATCGGTGTTGTCTCCATGCATCCCGTGCCCGCGGGATGTCTCATTTTGAGAATTTCACCGGCGCCTGCGGGAAAACCCTTGTACACGCGCGCGGCGGTCGTCCAAGAATAGCTCAAAACCCATCAGCGGGCAGGGCGATGCCCGCGTACTCTGCCGCCTGAGGAGACCCAGCATGCAAAAGATGCTGCACATCGATCCGGCCAAATGCACCGGCTGCCTGTCGTGCGAGATGGCCTGCTCTTACGAAAACTACGGGGTGTTTGCCACCTCCAAATCACGCATCAAGGTGTTTGACTTCCACCACACTGGCCGCAAGGTGCCCTACACCTGCACCCAGTGTGACGAGGCCTGGTGCCTGCACGCCTGCCCGGTGGAGGCGATCACGGTGGACAAGGTCACCGGTGCCAAGGTGGTCAGCGAAGCCACCTGCGTGGGCTGCAAGGTCTGCACGATTGCCTGCCCATTTGGCACCATCAACTACGTGGCCGACACCGGCAAGGTGCAAAAGTGTGACCTCTGCGGCGGCCAGCCCGCTTGCGCACAAGCGTGCCCGACCGGGGCCATCACCTACATCGACGCCAGCTGGACGGGGCTGGGCCGCATGCAGCAATGGGCCGAAAAACTCAGTCAACCGACCCCGGCGGCGGCCTGAGGGCCGGGTGGCCAAGCAAGGAGATCGATCATGGCATGGGCTGGAAAAATCCTTCGCGTCAACCTGAGTGCCGGCACTTGTCGCGCCGAGCCGCTGAACATGACGTGGGCGCGTCAGTACCTGGGCTCGCGTGGATTGGGCACCAAATACCTGGTGGAAGAAATCGACCCCAAGGTCGATCCGCTGTCACCCGACAACAAAATCATCTGGGCCACCGGACCGCTGACCGGCACGATGGCCTCCACCGGTGGCCGCTACACCGTCATCACCAAGGGGCCCCTCACCGGCGCGATCGCGTGTTCCAACTCCGGCGGGTACTGGGGGGCCGAGCTCAAGATGGCCGGCTGGGACATGATCATCTTCGAAGGCAAGTCGCCCAAGCCGGTGTACCTGTACATCCAGGACGACGTGGCTGAGCTGCGCGATGCCTCGCACCTGTGGGGCAAGAGCGTTTGGGAGACGGAAGAAACACTGAAGACCTCGCTGCAGGACCCGCTGCTGCGCGTCTCCAGCATCGGCCGTGCCGGGGAGAACCAGGTGCTGTTTGCCTGCGTCGTCAACGACCTGCACCGGGCTGCGGGCCGCTCCGGGGTGGGGGCGGTGGCGGGCAGCAAGAATCTCAAGGCGATTGCGGTGCGCGGCACCAAAGGGGTGGGTAACCTGCGCGATCCCAAGGCCTTCATGGAGGCCACGCGCGCGGCCAAGAAGGTTTTGGCCGACAACGCCGTCACCGGTCAAGGGCTGCCGAAGTACGGCACCCAGGTGCTGATGAATGTCATCAACGAGATCGGCGCGCTGCCGACGCGCAACCACCGCGACGTGCAGTTCGAGGGGGCGGACGACATCTCGGCCGAAGCCATGCTGCGGCCGCGCCCGACCGACGGCAAGACCCACCTGGTCACCAACCAGGCCTGCTTTGGCTGCACGATCGCCTGTGGGCGCATCAGCAAAATCGACGAGACCCACTTCAGCGTGCAGAACAAGCCGCAATACTGGGGTGCCAGCGGTGGGCTGGAGTACGAGGCAGCGTGGGCGCTTGGCGCCGCCAACGGGGTGCGGGATCTGGAGGCGCTGCAGTACGCCAACCTGATCTGCAACGAGCACGGCATGGATCCGATCAGCTTCGGGGCCACCGTCGGGGCGGTGATGGAGCTGTACGAGCTCGGGGTGCTGACCCAAGAGCAGATTGGCATCGAAGCCCCGTTTGGATCGGCCCGCGCCCTGTGCGAGCTGGCTGACATGACCGCCAACGGCGTGGGCTTTGGCAAGGAGATCGGCCTGGGCTCCAAGCGTCTGTGCGCCAAGTATGGCCACCCGGAGCTGTCGATGAGCGTCAAGGGGCAGGAGTTCCCGGCTTATGACAGCCGCGGCATCCAGGGCATGGGCTTGGCGTACGCCACCAGCAACCGCGGCGCTTGCCATCTGCGGGGCTACACGGTGGCTTCGGAAGTGCTGGGCATTCCGGTCAAGACCGATCCGCTGACCACCGAGGGCAAGCCGGAACTGGTCAAGGCTTTCCAGGACGCCACCGCCGCGTTCGATTCGGCCGGCATCTGCATCTTCACCAGCTTTGCCTGGACGCTGGCGGACGTGGCGCCGCAGGTGGCCGCCGCCTGTGGGGAAGAGTTCACCGTGCAGGAGCTGGAGACGATTGGCGAGCGCATCTGGAACCTGGAGCGCGAGTTCAACCTGGCTGCCGGGTTCACGGCTGCCGACGACACACTGCCGCCCCGTCTGCTGACCGAGCCGGCCAAGACCGGTCCAGCCAAGGGCAAGGTCAACCAGCTGCCGGAGATGCTGCCCAAGTACTACCAGGTGCGGGGCTGGGATGAGCAGGGACGGCCGACGGCGCAGACCAAGGCCCGTTTGGGATTGTGAGCATGCGGCACCACGTGATCCTGGGTGCCGGCCCGGCCGGCGTCATCGCGGCCGAGACCATCCGCCGCCACGCCCCGCAGGACCGCATCACGCTGGTGGGCGACGAGCCTCATCCGCCGTACTCGCGCATGGCCATTCCGTATCTGCTGGTGGGGCACATCGACGAGGACGGCACGCATCTGCGCAAGCGCCCCGGGCACTACGACGGGCTGCGCATCGAGCGTGTGCAGGGGCGCGCGCTGCAGGTCGACACGCAACGGCGCACGGTACGGCTGCAGGATGGGCGCGCGCTGGCGTTCGACCGCCTGCTGATCGCCACCGGTTCGCAGCCGGTCAAGCCGCCGATCCACGGGGTGGAGTTGCCGGGCGTGCACCATTGCTGGACCCTGGCCGACGCACGGGCGATCCTGCAGCGTGCGGGCCCTGGGGCGCGTGTGCTGCAGCTGGGGGCGGGCTTCATCGGCTGCATCATCATGGAGGCGCTCAAGCAGCGTGGGGTGCAGTTGACGGTGGTCGAGATGGGGGACCGCATGGTGCCCCGCATGATGGGTCCGGCCGCCGGCGGCATGATCCAGCGCTGGTGCGAGCGCCAGGGGGTCCGTGTGCTGACCGGGACCCGCATCGAGGCGATCGAGCACGAGGCTCCGCTGCGGGCGCGGCTGTCCAACGGCGAGCACATCGCCGCCGATCTCGTCATCATCGCCGCGGGCGTGCGGCCAGCCATCGCGTTCCTGGAGGGCAGTGGCATTCGGTGCCTGCAGGGGGTGTTGACCGATGAGCGCATGCAGACCAACGTCGAGGGGATCTTTGCCGCCGGCGATTGCGCCGAGGCCTTCGACCGCGCCAGTGGGCGCACCATCGTCAGCGCGATTCAGCCCAACGCGGCCGAGCAGGCACGGGTGGCGGCGCTCAACATGGTGGGACGGTCGGCCGAGTTGCGCGGGGTCACGCAGATCAACGTGCTGGACACGTTGGGGCTGATTTCCACCAGCTTCGGCCAGTGGCAGGGGGTGCCGGGCGGAGAGTGTGCCCAGTGGGTCGATGAGGCGCATCACCGCGTCATCAGCCTGGCGTTCGACGGGGATCGTCTGATCGGCAGCAACACGGTGGGCTGGACCGACCACGTCGGGGCGCTGCGTGGGCTGGTCGAGGGGCAGGTGCGACTCGGACGATGGAAGGAAGCGCTGCGCCGCGACCCCACGCAGTTCATGGCGGCCTACCTGGCCACGGCCCAAGCGCAGGCGGCCTGGTGTGGACCCGGCGACACGCGTCGGCGGGGGGATGCGCCAGTGCGATGAACGTCACGCTCAAGCTTTTTGCCACCCTCTCGGACCATCTGCCCAGCGGCGCGCAGGGCAACCAGATGGTGTTGCCGCTAGCCGAGGGCACAACCGTGCAGCAGGTGATCGACCGGCTTCAGCTGCCGCCGCGGTTGGTGCATCTGGTGCTGGTCAATGGCGTGTACGTGCCTGCGGAGCAGCGTGCGCAACACCCGCTGACGGACGGTGACGTGCTGGCGATTTGGCCGCCGATTGCCGGTGGATGAAGACCGGGCTCCAACCGCGGTCGACGGCGTCGGACCGGCCGTCGTGCCGGCCGTCTTCGAGCGCGAAATCACGGCCAGCCTGGACGAATGGCAGCGGCTGCTGCGGCTGGGAGTGGGGATGCACGACTGCACGCGCAGGACCACGCGGCGGAGGTCGTTTGGGCTGGCGGCCGTTTGCGCTTGACCTGGCAAGTGCTGCCTGCGCGGGCGCTGGCAGGGCTGCGGCTGCCGCGCTTGCGCGTGCGGTTTGTGTTCGAGATGGCCGAACCAGCCCAGCGCGCCGCCTTCATGGCAGTCTTCGACCAGCGCACCCGCCGCGGCGGCGGTTGAGACGGGGGGCGGCTCAGGACGCCCGCGTCTGGGGCAGCCGGGGCCACAGCAGCCCCATCGCCGTGTAGGCCAGCACCGTTGTGCCGACGAAGCCCACGCCATAGACGATCAGGATCAAAAACCAATCCGCTGGGCCCGCCGCGTCGGTGAAGCCAGAGGACGACACCGCGGCCATGAGGACCAGCGCCAGCACGCCACCCAACAAACCCAGCAATTCAGCGCGCACAAGCCGGCGTGATACCAGCCCCCCTTCGCGTCGCCAAACCCACACCAGTCCGGCCAGCGCGGCCAGCGCCAGCAGCGGCAGGATCCACAGCAGCGGGCCCAGCATTTCCTGGAACACGGCCAAAAATACCATCGGATCGTAGTCTTTCATCGTTGCATCTCCTTGCCGACGCGCGGCTCAGGCCCGGCCACGCAACATGCTCAGGTAGGTGGGCTTCAGCGCCATGGTCTTCATGACCCAGCTGACCCATAGCTCCTCCAGGGGCGCGATGAAGCCAGGAAACGACTCGTACAGGTTGTCCTGGTAGTCGAATTCGATCAGCATCGCACGCCCCAGGCGCGTGATCAGTGGGCAGGAGGTGTAGCCGTTGTACTTCTCTTGCGAGGGTTGCCCGGTGATGTCGCCCACCAGATGATCAACCGCCACCGGAACTTGCCATTTGACGCTGGCGGCCGTCTTGCCCTTGGGCACGCCGGCGATGTCGCCCACCCCGAACACGTTGGCGTAGCGCTTGTGGCGCAGCGTCTCGCGGTCCACTTCGAGCCAGCTTTCACGCGCAAACGGGCCTTCCTGCCACGGCAGCGGGCTGTTGCGCACCACCTCGGGCGCGCGCATCGGGGGCACGACGTGGATGAAGTCCCATTTCATTTCAGTGCGCCCCGCCGGCGATTCGTAGGTGGCGATGCGCCGCCCGGCGTCGATGGCCACCAGCCGGTGCTCCAGGTGGGTCTTGACCCCGCGCTGCTGAAACAGCATGCGCACCTTTTCGGCGACGATCGGCACCGAAAACAACGCCTTCTGCGGCGCGAGGTAATGCAGTTCGGTCTTGCCGCGCGTGCCGGCACGGCGCAGCCGGTCGTCCGTGATGAAGGTGTACTTCAGCGGCGCGCCGGCGCACTTCATGTCGGTATGGGGGCGACCGAGCAGGGCCACGCCGCCGGTCTGGGCGAAGGCGGCCATGGTTTTCCAGGTCTCGGCTGCGGCTTGCGGGCTGTAGTAGACGCTGCCGATGCCCTCGCGACCGATCAGCGCGGGCTCCATGCCTTCGATGCCGCCGTAGTTCAGCTCCAGACCGCAGGCCACGATCAGGAAATCGAACGGCACCGGCCGCCCGCTGGTGGTGACCACCTTGCGGCCTTCGGGGTCGATTTCAGCGGCGGCCTCTTCGATCCACTCCACGCCGCGCGGCACATACTCCCGGGTGGTGGAAACGACATAACTGGCAGGTTTGATGCCTGCTCCCACCAGCGTATAACCCGGCTGGTAAAAGTGCTCGCGGCGGGCGTCGATCAGCGTGATCTTGGCTCCCTCGAGGCGCTGGGACAGACGCGCGGCACTGGCCAGTCCCGCCGCACCGGCTCCGACAATGGCGATGCGGGCTTGCGTGCGCACGGGGTCAGGGGCGCGCGCGGCGCGGGCCGGGCTGCTGGCGCTGCCCAGCGCGGCGGCGCCGGCGGTGGCCAGGGCCAGGCGCTGCAGGACGGTGCGACGGTCGATGGGGCGGTCGGTCATGGCAACATTCCTTCGCAATACCCGAGGGAGTTTGTATGATCGGAACAGTTCAGCTGCCCTGGTTTGATAAAACGCAAAGCAGCGGCTGAACACGACCTAGGAGTTTCCCGAATATGGCTTCGGAAGTCACCATCACGCTGACCCGGCGCAGCGGCTATCAGTTCGAAATCGATTTCGGCGCGGCACTGCCCGCCCTGCTTGGCGACGAGCCCAGCCCCCTCGGCCAGGGGCAGGGGCCGACCCCCAACCATCTGCTGCTGGCCGCGGTGGCCAACTGCCTGTCGGCCAGCCTGACCTTTGCGCTGACCAAGTTCAAGAACGATCCCGGCGCGCTGCGCGCGGTGGCGCGCTCCACCGTCGAGCGCAACGCGCAGGGCCGCTTGCGAATTGGCCGCATCGCCGTGGACATCCAGTTGGAGCGCCCAGCGCCCGCCTATGAGCACCTGGACCGGATCCTCGCGCAATTCGAGGAGTTCTGCACCGTCTCGATGAGCGTGCGGCAGGGCATCGCGATCGACGTGCGCGTGCTGGACGGCACGGGCCAACCGCTGAAAGGCTGAGACGGCCCGGACTCAGGCGGGGCTGCTTGGGTGGCTCCAGCCACCCAGGGCGGCGATCAGATCGTCCAGCAGGCTGGACAGCTCGCCGGTGATGATCAGCGCGTCTGCGTCGAAGCGGTCGACCTCGCCCTGGTCATTCGCTTCGAACACACCGTCGTCCAGGGTGATGCGGCGCAGCTGCAGCGACTCCGTCAGCACGAACTGCACGCGCCCGTCCCAGTCCAGCGCCAGGCGGGTGGGGCGCTTGCCCTGCTGGAGGTGTTCACGCATCGCGTCCGTTTGCAGAACGTGGCGCAGCAGACGCACCACCGGCGGGCTGTCGCCGTCGCCCCTGAGCTCGACCTCGCGCCCCGGGGCCAAGTGAGGCGGCCAGTCCTCAAGCGGGCTGGCTAGCCAGTTCGCCATCGCCGTGGCAGGCGACAGCTGGGTGGAGGGCGGCTCCAGCCGCCAGCCCGGCAGCGCTTCCACCAGCGCGGTGGTTACGGCATCCACCCGACGCGCCGTGGTGGTGTCCAGCAGCAGGCGCTGCGCTCGGACATCGTGCCAGACCCATACGTCAGCGCGGCTCGCAAACGCCTGCGGCAGCAGCGCCTGCACGATCGCTTCCTTCAGCTCGCGCTGCTCGCGCCGACCTGGCTGGCGGCCTTCGGTGGCTTCGATGTGGGCGCAGCGCGCCTGCAGCTCGCGTCGCACGACGGCCGCAGGCACGCGCTTCGTTTCGAGGCGAAAGCGCATCAGCCGCTGTCCGCCCAAGGATTCGACCAGCGGGGCGTGGGCCTCATCGCGCGGCGGTACCCAGCCCCGGCTTTCGGCCTGGGTCGGCCCACAGGGCACGAAGGGCGTGCGCCGCAGCGCCTGGTCCACGGCGGCCAAATCGTCAGGGCCGGCTTCGGCCACCCGCAGCACGGTCAGGTTCTTGAACACGGTGGACGTTGGATTGGACGTCGACGCACGTGGCCGCGCCGATGAAAAAAGCCCCGCTGACGGGGCTTGACCGGTTTGGAGCGGCTGATGGGAATCGAACCCACGTCTTGAGCTTGGGAAGCTCAGGTCCTACCATTGAACGACAGCCGCGTTGATTCATATTTTAGCCGATCCCGCAGCGCTGCCGAGCGCCTGCACGCGTCATCGGCTTGCCCCGGGCCGACGGGGGGATCACTTCAGCACATCGCCGATGCAGACGTATTTGAGTTCGACATACTCGCCGATGCCGTGGTGGGAGCCCTCACGGCCCAGGCCCGACTGCTTGACGCCGCCAAACGGCACGTGCTCGGTGGCCAAAATCCCCACGTTGACCCCCACCATGCCGTACTCCAGCGCCTCGGCGACGCGGAAGATGCGCCCGATGTCGCGGCTGTAGAAATAGCCGGCCAACCCATATTCGGTGTCGTTGGCCATCCGGATGACTTCGTCTTCGGTGCGGAACTTGAACACCGGGGCAAAGGGCCCAAACGTTTCCTCTTTCGCGCACAGCATGTCGGCCGTGGCGTCGGCCACCACCGTGGGGGCA
>JANWZF010000291.1 GCA_025054905.1 Tepidimonas sp. | reverse complement strand
GGCCTGTGGCCGGTGCGCGAGCGGCTCTCGAACAGGCGTGCCGCAGTCCGCGCGCCGTGCATGGCTCGGCCGACCGCCGGCAGCGCCGGCATTCCCCGAAGACTGCCCCTAGGGTGTTGCTTTAACCTGTCTCGAAGAGGCTCGCATCAGCGGCGGGGGGCCGCCGGTACCTAGCGCTGCAGCGCAACCGCGGCAAATGCCGCGGTCAGGGCCAGCGCGTGCGCCAGTGCCGTGGCGATCGTCAGTCCGATGGCCGGCCGCAGCGCGGTCAGAGGTTCGGCCCGCGCGACGAAGCGCCCCAGCCGCACGGCCGCGGCCAGTGCCAGCGGGGCTGAGGCCAGCCCCCACCAAGCCGTGGAGGGGGCCAGGTCGGCCCACCAGGCCGCCAGCAGCACCCCGTGGGCAAGCCCGGCGATGGCCACGTACAGCGTGGCTACCCCCTTGGGTCCCAGCCGCACCGCCAGCGTGCGCTTGGCGACCTGGGCGTCGTAGGGGGCATCGGGGATGCCGTTGATGAGCAGGATGTTGGCCACCAGCAGGGCAAAAGGCACCGCGCTGACCGCCGCCACCACGTGCAGCTGGCCGCGCTGGGTGATGTCGGCGCCGATGACGACCAGCCACCAGGCTGCCGCCACGGTCAGCTCGCCCAGCCCGCGCGCCATCAGCCGCAGCGGGGGAGCGGAATAAGCCCAGCCCAGCAACAGGCCGGCCAGCCCGATCAGGATCAGCAAGCCGCCGGCCTGCAGTGCCAGCCACAATCCCCCCAACGTCACCAGGGCCGCCAGGCCCAGCGCCAGCCGGCGCGCATCGGCGGCGCTGGCCTGGCCGCGCTGGATCACGCGCGAGCCGCCGGTGAAGGGGGCCAGCGGGGCGGGGTTGAGCGCGTCGGCACCGCTGACGGCATCGTGGTGGTCGTTCCAGACGTTGGCCGCAGCGTGCGCCAGCAGGGCCAACAGCAGCGCCACGGCCGCGCGCAGCGGCTCGAAGCCGCAGCCGCACGCCGCCGCGATCGAGCTGCCGAGCAGCACGCCCCCAGCCGTCACCCATAAAAAGCCGGGGCGTACCAGGCGCCAGGCGGCAGCAGGCTGCAGGGGGCCGCGTGCCTCGGAGGTCGGGCTAGAAAGCAGCTTCATCGGTGTGGACTGTACGCGCCCTAGACGGGAGCGTATCATGCGGGCCGCTTGACGTTGACGTCAACGTCAAATGGGCGGCTGCAGCGGTGGCCGACGAGGGATCCGATGGGCAAGACCACCACTTACACGATCGGCGATCTGGCGCGCGAATTCGACCTGACCACGCGCGCGATCCGCTTTTACGAGGACATGGGGCTGTTGCAGCCCCGTCGTCAGGGGCGCCAGCGGATCTATTCGGCGCGCGACCGCACGCGCCTGAAGCTGGTGCTGCGCGCCAAGCGCCTGGGCTTGAGCCTGTCCGAGGCCAAGGACCTGATCGACATGTACGACAGCCCGCGTGACACGGGGCCACAGTTGCGCAAGTTTCTCGAAGTGCTGGCCCTGCACCGGCGCCAGATCGAAGAGCAGATGGCCGATCTGCAGGCCACGCTGGATGAGATCAAAGTGCACGAGAAGGAAGCGCGCGCCTTGCTGGCGCGCCTGGGCGACGGGTCGTCCCCGCCCGAAAAAGCGGCATAATTGACGTTTACGTAAACGTCAACAAGCGCGCCCATTTTGCGCCGGAGACCTGCCCGTGACCGCCGTCAACCTTGACCCGACTGCGCTGCGCGAGCGCGTCGCCACGAGCCTGGCCCGCCAGGGGATGATGCGCCACCTGGGCGTGCGGCTGGTGGACGTCGCCCCGGGCATGGTGACGCTGGCGCTGCCGTACTCGGACAAGGTGACGCAACAGCAAGACGGCTTTCACGGCGGAGCCATGGGCGCACTGGCGGACATCGCCGGCGGCTACGCCGGCCTGACGGTGGCCCCGGACGGCATGGAAGTCACCACCGTCGAGTACAAGATCAATTTTCTGGCCGCCTTGCAGGGCGGCGAGTTGCTCGCCACCGGTCGCGTCGTGCGCGCCGGCCGGCGCATCATCGTCACCACGGCGGAGCTGGTGCATGTGGCCCCCGACGGCACACGCACGGCCTGCGCCGTCATGCAGCAGACGCTGATGCCGGTACCCAAGACCTACTGACCCCCGATCGATCCCGATCCCATTGCAGGAGACAACCCATGACCCACTTGCCCGGCCTCGACTTCCAGCTCGGCGACGACATCGACGCGCTGCGTGAGGCGGTGCGCGCCTTTGCCCAGGCCGAAATCGCCCCGCGTGCCGCCGAGATCGACCGCACCGACCAGTTCCCGATGGACTTGTGGCGCAAGATGGGCGAGCTCGGGGTGCTGGGCATCACCGTGGAGGAGGAATACGGTGGCGCGGC
>JANWZF010000285.1 GCA_025054905.1 Tepidimonas sp. | reverse complement strand
GACCCGCCCCGGCCGCCACGCCAGCACCGGCAAGACGATCCCGCCGCTGGCCCCCGCCGCCAACCCGGACGCGCTGACCGAGCGCGCCAAAGTCGACAAGTGGCTGCGGCGCAACTGCGGCGACGTGCTGGGCCGCAGCTGCACCGCCGCCGAAAAGGCCGATGTGCTGGCTTATCTGATCCGGCTGCGCTGAGCCGCCCCCTCCCCCACTTCCTGGAGACCCGATCATGCCCGCCCGCCCGACTTCCGCGCATCCCCAGCGGCTGGCCGCGCTGCTGCTGGTCACGCTGGCTGCGCTGCCTGCGCTGGCCGATGGCGTGCGCCTGCCAGCCCAGGTGCCGCCCGCCTACCGCAGCGAATGCGGTGCCTGCCACGTTGCCTACCCGCCGGGGCTGCTGCC
Organism: Tepidimonas sp.; assembly: GCA_025054905.1. Classification (GTDB taxonomy): domain Bacteria; phylum Pseudomonadota; class Gammaproteobacteria; order Burkholderiales; family Burkholderiaceae_C; genus Tepidimonas. Next base: position 8,435 of record JANWZF010000285.1, on the reverse strand, counting down.
GGCAGCCTCGTGGCAGCGGCTGATGAGCGGCCTGCAGCACCACTACGGGACCGATGCCTCGCTCGATGCGGCCACCGTGCAGCAATTGAGCGCCTGGCTGCTGACGCACGCCGGCACCGGTCGGCGCGTCGGCCGGGAGCCACCGCCGCAGGACCGCATCACGCGCAGCGACTGGTTCGAGCGCAAACACCGCAAGCTCGACGAGGTCGTCTGGCGCCTGCCCAGCGTCAAGAGCGCGGCCAACTGTGCCGCCTGCCACGGTGGCGCCGAGCAGGGCCGTTTCGACGAGCACGACCTGCGCATCCCCGCCGGCCTGCCGGCGCGCTACCGCCACGCCTTCCTGGACGACTGATCTCTTTTTCCGGAGCCAGCACCATGTTCGCCACGACCCGCCCCAACACGCCCGAGCGCGCCCCCGGCGCCGCTGAAGCCACCCCGCCGTCTCCCAGCCGGCGCGTCACCGACGCGCCGACGCGCGCCTTCCACTGGCTGTTCGCGCTCAGCTTTGTCGGCGCCTACCTCACGGCCGACGGCGAGCGCTGGCGGCTGGTGCACGTCGTGCTCGGCTACACGATGGCCGGCTTGCTGGGCTGGCGCGTGCTGTACGGCCTCGTCGGCCCGCGCCACGTGCGGCTGGCGGCACTGGCACGCAAGCTCGCCGCGGGCCCGGCGTGGGCGCGCGCCACGCTGCAGGCGCTGCGCGCCGGAGATGGGAATGCGCTGGCCGGCGCCGGCCGGCAAGGCCAGAACCTGGCACTGGCCGGTGTCGTCGCCGCGCTGCTGCTGGCGGTGCCGCCGCTGGTGATCAGCGGCGTGGCCACCTTTCATGACTGGGGCGGCGAGTGGCTGGAAGAGGTGCACGAGTTGTTCGGCAACGGCATGCTCGCGCTGGTGCTGGCGCACTTGGGGCTGCTGGCCACACTCAGCGTGTGGCGCCGGCAGAACCTGGCGCGGCCCATGCTGACCGGACGGGTGGCGGGCCGCGGCCCGGATCTGGTCACGCGCAACCATGGTGGGCTGGCCCTGCTGCTGGTGCTGGCGGTGCTGGCGTACTGGGGGTGGGAGTGGCAACACGCGCCGCAGGCGGTCGAGCCTGGCATCCGAGCGACCTCGGGCCCCGGCATCACCCTCACCACCCGCCCCCGTTCGCACGACGACGAGGACGACTGATCCACGCCACCGTCGGAGGGCGCGCAAGCTGCCCGCCTCGTCAGCCCGCGGGGATCCTGGCCACCCCCCGCTCGTACCAGGCGCGCGTGCGGTTGACCACCGCCACCACCGCCAGCATCAGCGGGACTTCGATCAGCACCCCCACCACGGTGGCCAGGGCGGCCCCGGACTCGAATCCAAACAGACTGATCGCGGTGGCCACCGCCAGCTCGAAAAAATTGGACGCCCCGATCAACGCCGACGGGGCGGCCACGCTGTGCACCTCCCCCACCCAGCGGTTGAGCAGATAGGCCAAACCGGCGTTGAACACCACCTGGATGACGATCGGCACCGCCAGCAACGCCATCACGAGCGGCTGGCGCAGGATCTGCTCACCCTGAAAGGCAAACAGCAGCACCAGCGTGGCCAGCAGGGCCGCGATCGACCACGGCTCGGTGCGCCGCATCGCGTCCTGCAGCGCCTGCGGGCCGCGTGCCAGCAGCCAACGCCGCCACGTCTGCGCCAGCAGCACCGGCACCACGATGTACAGGCCCACCGAGACGAGCAAGGTATCCCAGGGCACGGTGATGGCCGACAATCCCAGCAAAACGCCCACCAGCGGCGCGAAGGCCACCACCATGATGGTGTCGTTGAGGGCCACCTGCGACAGCGTGAACAAGGGGTCTCCGCCGCTCAATCGGCTCCAGACGAACACCATTGCCGTGCACGGCGCCGCAGCCAGCAGGATCAGGCCGGCGACATAGCTGTCGATCTGCTGCGCCGGCAACCACGGTGCCAACCACTGGCGCACGAACAGCCAGGCCAGCAAGGCCATCGAAAACGGCTTGACCAGCCAGTTGACCAACAGCGTCACCCCGATGCCGCGCACGTGGTGGCGCACCTGCCCAAGCGCCCCCAGGTCCACCTTCGCCAGCATCGGGATGATCATCACCCAGATGAGCACGCCGACGGGCAGGTTGACGCGGGCCACCTCCAGCCGCCCGATCGCCTGGAACAGACCCGGCCACCCTTGCCCGAGGGCCACCCCCACCCCCATGGCGATCGCGACCCAGAGCGTGAGGTAGCGCTCGAAAACGCTCATCGGCGCGGCGGCCGCCCGGCGGGCGGCGGTCTCGCACTGGACGCTCATGGCTCGACCTGCAAGGTGGGACTGCGCAGCGCCTGCGCCCAGCGCTGCAACGCGGCCGCATCGGCCCCCGCCGGCGGCGCCTGCGTCAGCCAGGCCCGCAGCGCGTGCTGCATGCGGTCGCGCACCTGGCGAAACGCCTGCAACTTCTGCGCCTCGGCGGCTTCACCGGCCGACGGATCCGGATGCCCCCAGTGCACCCGCACCGGGTGGCCCGGCCAGACCGGGCAGACCTCCCCCGCTGCGTTGTCGCAGACGGTGATGATCACGTCCATCGCGGGTGCGCCGGGGCCGGCGAACTCGTCCCAGCTCTTGCTGCGCAATCCGTCGGTGGCGATGCCGGCTTCGCGCAGCACGGCCAGGGCCAGCGGGTGGGGCTGCTGGTTCGGGCGCGGGCTGCTGCCCGCGGAATAGGCCCGACAGCGCCCCTGGCCCAGGTGGTTGAGCAGCGCCTCGGCCAGGATGCTGCGGGCGGAGTTGTGGGTACACAAAAACAGCACGTTTAGGCAACGCTCTGTCATGGATTGACTCCTGGATGGGGAGGTGGGGATGCGCATCAGGCGACGCAGGCACGGCGGGCGCCCAGCGGCGTGCACGCCTGGCCCTGGCAGCAGTTTTCGGTGAGATAGGCCAGCAAGGCGTTCATGGTGTCAAACGTGGCGCGGTAGATCAGATGGCGCCCGTGGCGCTGCGACCATACCAGGCCGGCATGGGTCAGCTCTTTCAGGTGAAACGACAGCGCATTGGGGGCCACCTGCAGCGCCGTGGCCAGCTCGCCCGCGGGCAGCCCATCCGGGCCCGCCTGCACCAACGCGCGATAGGCCCGCAACCGCACCGACTGGGCCAAAGCGGCCAGGGCAGCGAGGGCTTGGTCTTCGTCCATCATGCTTCTATTTTACATCAACTGTTGAATCATTGAAGCATCCAACACCGTGCTTGCCGTTCGCCACGCCCTGGATCAACGGCGCCGCCGCTCAGGCCAACGCCAGAATGCGCCGCGCGCCGGCCACGATCACGCCCCAATGGGCCAGCATGCCCAGCGCATGGTGGGATCGTGCGCGGGGTGGGTAGCCGCCGCCGCGCTCAGACATCCAGATTGACGGCCCGCAGCGCGTTGGCCTCGATGAACGCGCGCCGTGGCTCGACCTCATCGCCCATCAGCATCGTGAACACCTTGTCGGCCTCGATGGCGTCTTCGATGCGCACCTGCAGCAGGCGGCGCACGGCGGGGTTCATCGTGGTCTCCCACAGCTGCTCGGGGTTCATCTCGCCCAGGCCCTTGTAGCGCTGGCGCGTGGTGGTGCGCTCGGCTTCGGCCAGCAACCAGCGCATCGCGGCACGGAAGTCGTCCACCGCCGCCTCGCGCTGGCGCTCGCCTTCGCCGCGCTGGACTTTGGCCCCTTCGCCCAGCAGCCCGCCCAGCGTGCGGGCGGCCTGCGCCAGCGCGGCGTAGTCCTCGCCGTGCACAAAGTCTTGCGTGATGACGCTGGAGCGCACGTTGCCATGGTGGTGACGGCTGATGCGCAGCAACGGCTTGTCGGTGCGCGCATCGAGCTCGGCCTGCACCTGGGGGGCGCTGCCGTTGCTGTGGCCCGCGCGCAGCGCCGCCTGCAGCGCGGCGGCGCTGGCGGCGGCGGCCTCCATGTCGTCCAGGTTCAGCGTCACGCCAGCGGCGATGGCCCGCAGGGCCTCGGCGTCCATCACGGCGCTCAAGCGCGCCACCACGCTTTCGGCGGCCTGGTGGCACTGCGCCAGCTGCTCCAGCTCGGCACCCTGCAGCACGCGCGGCTGCGCGCCGCCGGTGTGCACGCGCGCCCCCTGCAGCGCCACGCGCAGCAGGTAGGCCTGCAGCGCGTGGTCGTCCTTCAGGTACAGCTCTTCCTTGCCGTTTTTGACCTTGTACAGCGGCGGCTGGGCGATGTAGACGTGCCCGCGCTCGATCAGCTCGGGCATCTGGCGGTAGAAAAACGTCAGCAGCAGCGTGCGGATGTGCGCCCCGTCGACGTCGGCATCGGTCATCAGGATGATGCGGTGGTAGCGCAGCTTGCCGATGTCAAAGTCGTCGGCGCTGCCCTTGCCGCGTCCGCTGTCGTCGTCGCCGCCGCGGCCGATGCCGGTGCCCAGCGCGGTGATCAGGGTCAGGATCTCCTGGCTGGCCAGCAGCTTTTCGTAGCGGGCTTTCTCGACGTTGAGAATCTTGCCGCGCAATGGCAGGATGGCCTGGAATTTGCGGTCGCGCCCCTGCTTGGCACTGCCGCCGGCGGAGTCGCCTTCGACGATGTAGATCTCCGACAGGGCCGGGTCCTTTTCCTGGCAGTCGGCCAGCTTGCCGGGCAGCCCCAGGCCGTCGAGCACGCCTTTGCGGCGCGTCATCTCGCGCGCCTTGCGCGCCGCCTCGCGCGCGCGTGCAGCCTCGATGATCTTGCCGCAGATGATCTTGGCGTCTTGCGGGTGTTCTTCCAGGAAGTCGGTCAGCGCCTTGGCGACGATGTCTTCCACCGGCGCGCGCACCTCGGAGCTGACCAGTTTGTCCTTGGTCTGGCTGCTGAACTTGGGCTCGGGCACCTTGACCGACAGCACGCAGCACAGCCCTTCGCGCAGGTCGTCGCCGGTGACGTCGACCTTGGCTTTTTTGGCCAGTTCATGGGCTTCGATGTACTTGGTGATGACGCGCGTCATCGCCGCGCGCAGGCCAGTCAGGTGCGTGCCGCCGTCGCGCTGCGGGATGTTGTTGGTGAAGCACAGGACGTTTTCGTTGTAGCCGTCGTTCCACTGCATCGCGACCTCGACGCCGATTTCGGTGCCGGCGATGCCGCCGTAGTCGGCGGCCGCACGGCTGCCGCTGGCGTGGAAGATGGTCGGGTGCAGCGCACGCTTGCCGGCGTTGATGAACTGGACAAAGCCGCGCACGCCGCCGGTGCCGGAGAAGTCGTCGCTCTTGCCGCTGCGCTCGTCGATCAGGCGGATGCGCACGCCGTTGTTGAGGTAGCTCAGTTCGCGCAGCCGCTTGGCCAGGATCTCGTAGTGAAAGTCGTGGTTTTCGCGGAAGATCTCGGTGTCGGGCAGGAAGTGCACCTCGGTGCCGCGCTTGTCGGTGGCGCCCAGCACCCGCATCGGCGACACCAGCACCCGGCTGCCATCGGGGGCGGTGGCCTCCTCGACCAGGCGGCCGACCACTTCGCCGCGGGCAAATTCGAGGTGGTGCACCAGGCCGTCACGGCGCACCGTCAGGCGCAGCCAGCGCGACAGCGCGTTGACGCAGGACACCCCGACGCCGTGCAGGCCGCCGGAGACCTTGTAGGCGTTCTGGTTGAACTTGCCGCCGGCATGCAGCTCGGTCAGCGCGATTTCTGCGGCGCTGCGTTTGGGCTCGTGGCGGTCGTCCCACTTGATGCCGGTGGGAATGCCGCGCCCGTTGTCCAGCACGCTGATGGAGTTGTCGCTGTGGATGGTGACGATGATGTCGTCGCAGTGGCCGGCCAGCGCCTCGTCGATCGAGTTGTCCACCACCTCGAACACCAGGTGATGCAACCCGGTGCCGTCGGAGGTGTCGCCGATGTACATGCCAGGGCGCTTGCGCACCGCCTCCAGGCCTTCCAGGATCTGGATGGCTTCGGCGCCGTAGCCCGGCGTGGCAGAAGGGTTGGGTTCGCTCATGGACAGGTCTTCAGATGCGCATCGGCATCACGACGTATTTGAAGTGCTCGTCGCCGGGCACGGTGATCAGCGCCGAGGCATTGCCATCCTGCAGCTCGAGGCGCACGTGGTCGGCCGCCACCGCCCCCAGCACGTCCAGCAGGTACTGCACGTTGAAGCCGATGTCGATGACGTCGCCGGTGTATTCGACGTCCAGCTCGTCGACCGCCTCCTCCTGCTCGGCGTTGTTGGCCGCCACCTGCAGCAGCCCCGGCTCCAGGTGCAACCGCACGCCCTTGAACTTGTCGCTGGTCATGATGGCGGCCCGCTGCAGCGCCGCCAGCAGCGCGCCGCGCCCCAGCACCAGCACGTTGCGGTGCGTGGTGGGGATGACGCGCTGGTAGTCCGGGAACTTGCCTTCGACCAGCTTGGTGACGAACTCCAGCTCGCCCAGCGTGAACTTGGCCTGGTTGGCGGCAAAGCGCATCTCGATCGGCTCGTCACGCTCGGCCAGCAGCCGCTGCAGCTCCAGCACCGTCTTGCGCGGCAGGATCACCTCCTGGCGCGGCACCTGCACCTGCAGCTCGGCGCTGGCCAGCGCCAGCCGGTGGCCGTCGGTGGCCACCAGCGTCAGCCGCTGCCCCTCGGCCACGAACAGCACGCCGTTGAGGTAGTAGCGGATGTCCTGCACCGCCATCGCAAACGTCACCAGCCCGAGCAACCGCTTGAGCACTTTTTGCGGCACCGCAAAGGTCGGGCCAAACGCCGGCGACTCCTGCACCAGCGGAAAGTCCTCCGCCGGCAGCGTCTGCAGCGTGAAGCGGCTCTTGCCGGCCTTGAGCACCAGGCGCCCGCCGCTGGCGTCCAGCGTCAGCGTCTGCTGCGGCGGCAGCGTGCGCAGGATGTCGATCAGCTTGCGTGCGCCCACCGTCGTGGCAAAGGCCGCCGCCTCGCCCTCCAGCTCGGTGCGCAGGCGCACCTGGATCTCCAGGTCCGAGGTCGTCAGCTGCACCTGCGGCCCCTCGCGCCGGATCAGGACGTTGGCCAGGATCGGTACGGTGTGGCGGCGCTCGACGATGCCGCTGACGGACTGCAGCGCGGCCAGCAGCCGCTCTTGCGTCGCTTGCAGGACGATCATGCTTGGGTCACCCCTTCAAGGTCTGCTCCAGCACGTGGAGCTGCTGGTTGAGTTCGCTGTCGACCTGGCGTTCGGCGGCGATCTTGCGCACCGCGTGCAGCACGGTGGTGTGGTCGCGCCCGCCAAAAAGCTCGCCGATTTCCGGCAGGCTCTTCTGCGTCAGCTCCTTGGCCAGGTACATCGCGATCTGGCGCGGCCGCGCAATATTGGCCGGCCGCTTCTTGGAATACATGTCGGCGACCTTGATCTTGTAGAAGTCGGCCACCGTCTTCTGGATGTTTTCGACGCTGATCTGCCGGTTCTGGATGCTGAGCAGATCCTTGAGCGCCTCGCGCGCCACCGCAATCGAAATGTCCTTCTGGTTGAAGCGGGCGTAGGCCAGGATCTTGCGCAGCGCGCCTTCGAGCTCGCGCACGTTGGAGCGCACGTTCTTGGCCACGAAAAACGCCACGTCCTCGGGCATGGCCACCCCTTCGGCCTGCGCCTTGGCCAGCAGAATGGCCACGCGCATCTCCAGCTCGGGCGGCTCGATGGCCACCGTCAGCCCCGAGTCAAAGCGCGACACCAGGCGCTCGTGAATGTCGGTCAACCCCTTGGGGTAGGTGTCGCTGGTCATCACGATGTGGCTCTTCTTGGCCAGCAGCGCCTCGAAGGCGTTGAAAAACTCCTCCTGCGTGCGGTCCTTGTTGGCAAAGAACTGCACGTCGTCGATCAGCAGCAGGTCCAGGTTGTGGTAGCGCTGCTTGAAGGCATCGAACGTCTTGCGCTGGTAGGACTTGACCACGTCCGAGACGAACTGCTCGGCGTGGATGTAGAGCACCCTGGCCTCGGGGCGCTCGGCCAGCAGCTGGTTGCCGATGGCGTGCACCAGGTGCGTCTTGCCCAGCCCCACGCCGCCATAGATGAACAGCGGGTTGTACAGCTGACCGGGGCTGGCCGCCACATGCATGGCCGCCGCGCGCGCCATGCGGTTGGCCGAGCCCTCCACCAGCGTCGCAAAGGTCAGCGCCGGATTCAGGCGCGTGCGGTGCTCGGCGGCGGCGGGCTCCGGCGACGCCGGCTCGGCCAGGGGCGGCAGCGTGCCCTCGGTGAACATGGGCCGCGCGGCAGACCGCCCGGCTGCAGGCCGCGGCGCAACGGCCGGACTTTCGCGCGGGGCCAGCACCAGCTCCAGCGTCACCGCACGGCCGGCCAGCTCCTGCAGCGCCGCACCGATGCGGCCGGCGTACTGCGCCCGCACCCAGTCGAGCTTGAAGCGGTTGGCCACCGCCAGCGTCACGCGCGCGCCGTCCTCGCTGACGCGCGCGGTCAACGGCCGCAGCCAGGTGTTGACCTGCTGCGGCGGCAACTCCTGCGCCAGCCGCT
>JANWZF010000234.1 GCA_025054905.1 Tepidimonas sp. | reverse complement strand
GCGCGGCGCGTCAAGGGCAAGCGCTTCGACAGCGGCGAGCTGGTCAAGGCCGAATTCCGCCATCGCCTGCCCACCGGCTTTCAGAGCTACGTGCTCAACACGCGCCGCGCACCGCTGGATGACATCCGGGTGCGCCAGGCGCTGGCGCTGGCGCTGGACTTCGAGTGGTTGAACGAGCGGCTGTTCTACGGCAGCTACGAGCGCGTGCGCGGCCTGTTTGGCAACACCGCCTGTGCCGCGCAGGGCGAGCCCGACGAGGCGCAACGCCGGCTGCTGCAGCCCTGGCGCGCCCACCTGCCCCCTGAAGTGTGGGGGCCGATGCTGCAGCCGCCGCAAGCCGGCACACCGCAGCGCTTGCGTGAAAACCTCAAGCGTGCGCAGGCGCTGCTGCGCCAGGCCGGCTGGACCTACCGCGATGGGGCGCTGCGCAACGCGCAGGGCCAGCCGCTGGTGCTGGAGTATCTGGACAGCAACGAAGCTGGCGCGCGCGTGGTCACCCCGTGGGCGCGCAACCTCGCGCGGCTGGGTGTGGAGCTGCGCTTTCGGGCGGTGGATTTCGCGCTGTACCAGCAGCGGCTGCGCACCTTCGATTTCGACATCGTGTCATTGGCCTTTGCCGGCACCCACAATCCCGGGGCCGAGTACGCCGACCTGTTCGGCAGCGAGGCGGCGCGCACGCGGGATTCGGGCAATTTCACGGGGCTGGCGCATCCCGCGGTGGACGACCTGATCGCCCGCATGGTCAGCGCCCAACAGGAGGATGCGTTTCTGGCGGCCTGCCGGGCGCTGGATCGCACGATTGCCCATCTGCATGTGCTGATTCCGCAATGGTCCGCCCCCACCCACCGGATGGCTTACAACGCCTGGCGGCTGCAGCATCCACCGCAGATGCCGCCTTATGCCAGCGGCGAAGGCTGGGCGATCGAGACCTGGTGGGCCCGCCAGCCCGCCGGAGGGTCCCGCTGAAGGAGGCATCCTGATGGGCAGCTACATCCTCAAGCGCCTGCTGCTGATGGTGCCCACCCTGTTGGGGGTGCTGCTGGTGACGTTCGTGGTCATCCAGTTCGTCCCAGGTGGGCCGGTGGATCAATACCTGGCCGAAGCTCGCGCGGGTCTGGGGCAGGGGGCCGAAGGCAGTGGGCTGTACCGCGGTGGCCAAGGCGTCGATCCGAAGCGGCTGGAGCAGATCAAGGCCTTGTACGGCTTTGACAAGCCGGCGCACGAGCGCTTCTGGCAGATGCTGGTGCAGTTTGCACGCTTCGATCTGGGGCAGAGCTTTTTCCAGAACAAGCCGGTGGCGCAGTTGATCTGGGAGAAGTTGCCCGTGTCGATCAGTCTGGGGTTGTGGACGTTTCTGATCAGCTACGCGGTGGCGGTGCCGTTGGGTATCGCCAAGGCGGTGCATGCCGGCAGTCGCTTCGATGTCGTGACGTCGATCGTGGTGCTGGTGGCGTACGCCATCCCCGGGTTCGTGCTGGGGGTGGCGTTGCTGGTGATCTTTGGCGGGCAGTTGCAGTGGTTTCCGTTGCGCGGGCTGGTCAGCGATCACTGGGAGGAGCTTTCCTGGGGGGCGCGCATCGTCGACTATCTTTGGCACATCACGTTGCCCGTGCTGGCGATGGTGCTGGGCAGCTTTGCCGTCACGACGATGCTGACCAAAAACGCGATGCTGGAAGAAATCGGCAAGCAATACGTGCTGGTGGCGCGCGCCAAGGGCCTGCAGGAGCGCACGATCCTGTGCAAGCACGTGCTGCGCAATGCGCTCATCCCGATCGTGACGGGGTTTCCAGCCGCTTTCGTGGGGGCCTTTTTCACGGGCAGCCTGCTGATCGAGACGCTGTTTTCGCTCGACGGTCTGGGGCTGCTGAGTTATGAGAGCGTGATCCGGCGCGACTATCCGGTCGTGCTGGGCACGCTGTACCTGTTCACGCTGATCGGCCTGGTGACCAAGCTGATCAGCGACCTGTGTTACGTGTGGGTGGATCCGCGTGTCAAGTTTGACGGATGACGGTGGCCTGAGCCCAGCGCGCCGGGCCTGGCGGCGCTTTCGGCGACACCGATTGGGCTTTGGCAGCCTGCTGGTGCTGGCCACCATGGTGGTGCTGAGCCTGGCGGCTGAGCTGATTTCCAACGACCGTCCGTTGGTGGTGCACTACGAAGGGCAGTGGTACTGGCCGTTGTGGCGCGACTACCCCGAAACCACCTTTGGCGGCGACTTCGAGACCCCGGCCGACTACCTCGACCCTGACCTGCGTCAGCGCCTGAATCAGGGTGGCAACTGGGCGTTGTATCCCCCGAACCCCTACGGGGCGCAAACCCTGAACTACTGGGCCCCAGGACCCCATCCGGCCCCGCCCAACCGGGCCAACCTGCTGGGCACCGACGACCGCGGCCGCGATCTGCTGGCCCAACTCATTTATGGCTTTCGCCTCAGCATCCTGTTTGCGCTGGCTTTGACCGCCATTGGGGTGGTGCTGGGGGTGCTGGCCGGTGCGGTGCAGGGTTATTTTGGTGGCCGCATCGACCTGACGATGCAGCGCCTGATCGAAATCTGGTCGTCGATGCCGGAGCTGTACCTGCTGATCATCTTTAGCGCGGTGCTGGCTCCCAGTGTGGCGCTGCTGCTGGTGCTGCTGAGCCTGTTTGGCTGGATGGGGCTGGCGGACTATGTGCGGGCGGAGTTCCTGCGCAACCGGCAACTGGACTATGTGCGGGCGGCGCGGGCGCTGGGGTTGTCGCACGCGGCCATCATCTGGCGCCATGTGCTGCCCAACAGCCTGACGCCGGTGGTGACGTTTTTGCCGTTTCGCATGAGTGCGGCCATTTTGGCGCTGACGTCGCTGGATTTCCTGGGACTGGGCGTGCCGCCGGGCACCCCCAGCCTGGGCGAGCTGCTGGCGCAAGGCAAGGCCAACATCGACGCGTGGTGGATTTCACTGTCCACGTTTGCGGTGCTGGTGTTGACGCTGATGCTGCTGACCTTCATGGGGGATGCGCTGCGCGATGCCCTGGATCCCCGCAAGGCCGATGACTGACACCATGACGACCGACTCCGCAGCGTCTTCCCCCTTGCTGGACGTGCGCGATTTGCACGTGGCCTTCGGCCAGCACGAGGTCGTGCGCGGCGTATCGCTGCAGGTGGCCGCTGGCCAAAAGGTCGCGCTGGTGGGGGAGTCGGGCAGCGGCAAGACGGTGGCAGCGCTGTCGCTGCTGCGCTTGCTGCCACAGGCGCGGTTGGCCGGGTCGGTGCGGTTGGAGGGCGAAGAGTTGCTGCAGGCCAGTGAGCGGCGCCTGCGCGCCTTGCGTGGCGATGCCGTGGCGTACGTGTTTCAGGAACCCATGACCGCCTTGAACCCGCTGGTTCCGGTGGGGGAGCAAATCGCCGAAGCCCTGCGCGCCAAACGCGGTCTGCCACCCGCCCAGGCCTGGGCGCGTGCCGAGCAAGCGCTGGCCCAGGTGGGGATCGACGATCCCGCGCGGCGGGCCCGCCAGTACCCCCATCAACTCAGCGGCGGCCAGCGCCAGCGTGTCATGATCGCCCTGGCACTGGCCTTGCAGCCGCGCCTGCTGGTGGCCGACGAGCCCACCACCGCGCTGGATGCCCATCTGCGGGTGCAGATTCTGGAGTTGCTGGGCCAGTTGCAGCGCCAGCTGGGGCTGGCGGTTCTGCTGATCACGCACGATCTGCCGTTGGTGCAACGCTTTGCCGATCACGTCGTGGTCATGCAAGGCGGGCGGGTGGTGGAAAGCGGCCCGGTGGAGCAGGTGTTGACGCGGCCGCAGCAGCCGTACACCCAGCGTCTGTTGGCCAGTCGACCGGTGCGTGATGGGCAGCGCCTGCGCGCGCCGCAGCCCGATGATGCGGTGGTGCTGACGCTGCAACAGGTCAGCGTGGCTTACCCGATCCCTGTGCCGGGATGGCGGGGATGGTTGCGCCGCGGCCGCTTCGAGGCGCTGCGGCAGGTCTGTACCGAGCTGCGCCGTGGCCGTACCCTGGCGGTGCTGGGCGAGTCTGGCAGCGGCAAGACCACGCTGGCGCTGGCGGCACTGGGCTTGCAACCGGCGCAGGGGCGTATCGAGGTGGCGGGCCAGGCCTGGCGTGGCGATGCGCGCGACCGCGCGTTGCGGCGGCAGATCCAGGTCGTGTTCCAGGATCCCTACTCGTCGCTGTCGCCGCGGCTGACGTTGGAGCAGATCGTGGGCGAAGGGCTGCGCGTGCACGCCCCGCAGATGACGCCACCACAGCGCCGCCAGCGCGTGCTGCAGGCGCTGCGCGAGGTCGGCTTGCTGCCCGCGGATCTGTCGCCGGCGCAGATCCCAGCGTGGCTGCAGCGCTACCCCCATGCATTCTCGGGTGGACAGCGCCAGCGCATCGCCATCGCGCGAGCGTTGGTCGTCGAGCCCAGCGTGCTGGTGCTGGATGAACCCACCAGCGCGCTGGATGTGACGGTGCAGCAGCAGGTGCTGCAGTTGTTGCTGCGCTTGCAGCGGGAAAAAGGCTTGGCGTACCTGTTGATCACCCACGATGTGGGGGTGGTGTGGGCCCTGGCGCACGACGTGCTGGTGCTGCGCCAGGGGCAGGTGGCGGAGGCTGGACCCGCCCAGCAGGTGCTGACCACCCCCGAACACCCGTACACGCGCGCCCTGTTGGCCAGCAGCGGTCTGGCGTTGACGCAAACCGCCCTCCAGGGCCATGGGATGTGATCCAATGCGGTTGGCGCCTGCGCATCGCCAGGGCGCCCGCGATGTGGACCCGACACCGAGGAGACCGACCCGATGACCCAAGATATGGCCGTGCACCGTGACCCACCCCCAGCGTCCATCGACCTGCATGCGCCGTTGCGTTGGCTGGCGCTGGGTTGGCGCGATTACCGTGCCAACCCCTTGCCAGGTCTGGTGCACGGGGGGTTGATGGCGCTGTTTGGGTTGATTGTGCTGGTGGCGCTGCGCGACCGCTTCTGGCTGCTGGCCGGGGCGTTTTCGGGTTTTCTGCTCATCGCGCCGATTCTGGCTTCGGGTCTGTACGCCGTGAGCTGGTACCTGGAGCGCGGCCAGAAGGTCTGTTGCCAGGAAGTCATGGCGCTGTGGGCGTCGGGTGACCGTCGGCTGATCCTGTTTGGCCTGCTGCTGGCGCTGGCCGGCACCGGCTGGGTGCTGACCTCGGCTGCGCTGATCACGCTGTGGGCACCGGTGCCGATCGAGCGGCCGCTCGATTTCGTGCGGCACGTCGTGCTGGCCCCAAGCTTGGGCCTGTTCGAAGTCTGGTTGCTGTTGGGGGCCTGGCTGGCCGCGCCGGTGTTTGCTTCCAGCGTGATCGCTTTGCCCATGATGGTCGATACGCCAACGCCTCTTTGGCGCGCGGTCGGTGAGAGTTGGCGCGCGGTGGGGGCCCGCCCGGTGGTGATGGCGCTGTGGGCGACGTGCATCGCCGTGCTGGTGGCGCTGGGCATGGCTCTGGCGATGGTGGGGCTGGTGGTGGTGGTGCCGGTGCTGGCGTACGCCAGCTGGCACGCCTATCGCGATTTCGAGCGTGCCGGGCTGATTGAACCCGTACGCGCGCAGAGGGCATGATGGAAGGTTCGTTGTTTGGTTACACCGAGGCGCAGATTGCGCAATTTGGCCTGACGTTTGGCGTCGGCGCCTTTATTCTGTACATGCTGTTCATCGTGTTCAATCTGGCGCGCGAATCGAAGGCTGGCAAATTCGGGACCTTCATCCTGTTCCTCGTGCTGTCGCTGGGGATGCTTGGTTTTATCGCCAAAAATGTGATCCAATGGATCATTGGCTTGTAGCAGAAGCGCTGATGTCGGTTGATCTCCGTACGAAGGGGGTGAGTGGTGAACCTGCAGACAAACTTCGTCATTCCTGGTCCGGAAGCGGATGAGCATTACCGGGTCGGCGGTCGTGAAGTACGCGCGGTGGTCGAGGGTTGGGGTGAAAACACCGTGGAGGGGTTTCTGCTCGACTTTCAGTCTGGTCAAGGGATCAAGGTGCTGCCGGATGGACACGCCAAGGCCCTCGCACTGCGCTTCAATCAAATCAAGCGTCTTCGGCTGTACATCGGCACGCGTGACCGCCCGCAACCATCCGCTGCGATTACCAAAGGGCAAGCCGGCAACTTGCACTCGTTCGCCATCAAGTTGCGCGATGGGGCAATTTATGCCGGCCTGTGTTATGGTTATCGCAAAGCCGATGACGGACTGTGGATTTTCCCTCGCGTGGGTTCTGCTGACGATGCGCAGCGGGTCTTTATTCCCCGGAGCGGCATGATCAATTACCAGCTGCAGCAGGATGGCGAGAACGGATTGGCGGATAGTGATTTTGGGGCGACCGTGTGGCAAGACGAAGAGTCAACATCCGTGCAGGAGCTGAGTTTGACGGCTCCATCGACGGTTGTCACGCAAGAGCAATTGCGGGACGCGCTTCGTCGCCAAGCCACATTGAAACCAGTACCGATTGGGGAGGCCCTGTTGGGATTAGGCAAGGTAAGCTCCGATCAACTCGCAGTCGCCCTGCAGCGTCAGAAAACAACCGGAACCCCGTTGGGGCAAACGCTGATCGAAATGGGGCTGATCACACCAGCGGACCTGCAGGTCGCCCTGGCCAGAAAGATGGGTTATCCCTTCGTCGATGTGGCGCAATACCCGGTTGATGCGCAAGCCTTGCGCATGGTGCCAATGGCGCTCGCGCAGCGTTTGCATGTATTGCCGTTGACGGTTTTGGATGGGGGCCTGGTGGTGGCGATGCCAGACCCATTTCAATATAAAAGTATCGAGCAGTTAGAGTTTACCACGCAAGCAAAGGTGATACCCGTCGTCAGCACGGAATCTGACCTCGTGCGGCATATTGGAGAGATTTACTCCCGTTTTGGCCTGGCCGCGCCGGAGCAAACCGGTACGGGCATAGAGGGAGGAGTAGGTCAGCCCGGTGCCTCATCCATACCAGCTCAAGCATTGAACGCAAGTTCGCTGGCTGAGCGGCTCGTCGATGAATCATTGGCGAAGCAGGCCGAGGGTGAGGGTGAGTCCGATACGATTTCGATAGCGGCGCTTGCAGACAATACGTTGGTGCGGCTCGTCAATACCATGATCGCCGAGGCCTTTCATCAGGGCGCCTCGGATATCCATATCGAGCCTTATCCTGGCAACGAGAATGTGCAGATCAGATTTAGGGTTGACGGGCATTTGAGGACGTACTTGCAGTTGCCGGCGGCATATCGCAGCGCCCTCGTTGCCAGAATTAAAATAATGTGCGATCTTGATATCGCCGAGCGTCGCAAGCCACAGGATGGAAAAATCAATTTCAAGCGTTTTGGGGGCTTGCCACTCGAGTTGCGGGTTGCAACGATCCCTACCGTCAATGGGATGGAGGATGTCGTTCTGCGACTGCTAAGCAGCAGTGAGCCATTGCCGCTGGATAAGTTGCATCTGAGTCCATTCAACTATGAGCGCTTGCTGCACATCCTCGAGCGCCCATATGGTCTTTTCTTGTGCGTGGGTCCCACCGGCTCCGGAAAAACCACGACCTTGCATGCAGCCTTGCGGCATATCAACACACCGGATCGTAAAATATGGACGGCGGAAGATCCGGTCGAAATTACACAGAGGGGTTTGCGGCAGATTCAGGTCAACCCGAAGATCGGCTGGACGTTTGCCCACGCCCTGCGTGCGTTGCTACGCGCCGACCCGGATGTGATCATGGTTGGTGAAATTCGTGACTCTGAAACAGCCGAGATGGCCATCGAGGCGTCATTGACCGGGCATTTTGTTTTGTCGACGTTGCATACCAATTCCGCGCCTGAAACAATCACCCGCTTGCATGAGCTGGGTGTTGATCCATTCTCGTTTGGGGATTCGCTGCAGGGTATATTGGCACAACGTTTGGTGCGCAAGGTCTGCGCTTCCTGCGTGCGTTATGAGCCCATCGAAGAGCCGGTGTTGACCGAGCTGACCCAGGAGTATCAGACCCATCTGCCACTGGATCATCCCTGGCGTCAGGCGAACAGCCTGGTGGAGATGTGGCTGCAAGCGCACGGACGGGATGGTCGGCTGTGGTTGCCGCAACCCCAGGGTTGTTCGGAGTGTGGCCACACGGGCTATCGCGGGCGGCTGGCTATTCACGAGTTGCTGTGCAATCACCCCGACATCCACCCACTCATCGTGCGGCGTGAGGCCCCAGCGGTACTGCGGGATCAGGCGGTGCGCAACGGCATGCGCACGCTGCGTCAGGACGGCATCGAAAAGGTGCTGATGGGACTGACCACACTGGCCGAGGTGCGCGCTTCGAGCAACCTTTGATCGGCTTGGCGGGAGTGGGGTGGCCGGCGGCGCGCCTGGCCGCCTCAGTCCGCATCAGCAGCCGCGGGTGATGGGCATTTCCACCTCGGGCGCGCGCACCATGTGCTTGGCCAGCTCGAGCTTGGCGATCGCGTTGCGGTGCACCTCATCGGGGCCGTCGGCCAGCCGCAGCGTGCGCTGGTGTGCGTAGCTGCGCGCCAGCGGCGTGACCTGCGAAACCCCCGCGCCGCCGTAGGCCTGGATGGCCCAGTCCAGCACCTGGCACGCCACGTTGGGGGCCACCACCTTGATCATCGCGATTTCGGCGCGAGCGGCCTTGTTGCCGACGGTGTCCATCATGTAGGCGGCTTTGAGCACCAGCAGCCGCGCCTGCTCGATCATGCAGCGCGCCTCGGCGATGCGCTCTTGCCAGACGGTCTGCGCCGCGATCGGTTTGCCAAAGGCCACGCGCTCGTTCAGCCGCCGGCACATCAGTTCGAGCGCGCGTTCGGCCGCGCCGATCGAGCGCATGCAGTGGTGGATGCGGCCCGGGCCGAGGCGTCCCTGCGCGATCTCGAAGCCGCGACCCTCGCCGAGCAGGATGTGGTCGGCCGGCACGCGCACATCCTTCAGTTCGATCTCCATATGACCGTGCGGGGCATCGTCATAGCCAAACACCGACAGCGCACGCACCACGCGGATGCCGGGGGTGTCGGCGGGCACGACGATCATCGACTGCTGCGCGTGGCGCGGGGCGTCGGGGTTGGTCTTGCCCATCACGATGTAGACGGCGCAGCGTGGGTCGCCCGCTCCGGACGACCACCACTTGCGCCCATTGATGATGTAGTGGTCGCCGTCGCGCTCGATGCGGCACTGGATGTTGGTGGCATCCGATGAGGCCACCTCCGGCTCGGTCATCAGGAAGGCCGAGCGGATTTCGCCGCGCAGCAGCGGCTCCAGCCAGCGGTCCTTCAGCGCCTCGCTGGCGTAGCGCTCCAGCGTCTCCATGTTGCCGGTGTCGGGGGCGGAGCAGTTGAACACCTCGGCAGCCCAGCTGACGCGGCCCATGATCTCGCACAATGGCGCGTATTCGAGATTGGTCAGTCCCTCCGGCGCGCGTGGGGAGTTGGGCAGAAACAGGTTCCACAGGCCGGCGGCGCGCGCTTTGGGTTTGAGCTCTTCGATCAGCCGCGTGGGCTGCCAGGGGTTGCCCGCGGCGCGGTGGGCCGCCACCTCCTCCTCGTAGCGCTCTTCGTTGGGGTAGATGTGTTCCTCCATGAACGCCAGCAGGCGTTCGCGCAGGGCTTGCACGCGGGGGCTGTAGGCGAAGTCCATCGCGGTTCTCCGGGGAGTGACAACAAAAAAAGCGAGCGCATCAACGCAGCCGTTGCGCCAGCTGCCAGGCCAGCTGCGCCATGGGCCGCGCACCGGCGGCGGCACTGCGCGCCTGGGCGCTGGAGGCGGTGCCAAGCTCGACCCGTTTGGCGATGCCTTGCAGAATCGCCGCGAGCCGAAACGCGTTGTAGGCGAGAAAAAACGGCCAGGCCCGCTGCAGTTCGCCGGGGTCGGCCAAACCCGTGGCGGCGCAATAGCGCTGGATGGTGTCGGCTTCGCTCGGAATGCCCAGGGCCTGCAGGTCCAGCCCCGCAATGCCCCGGAAGGTTCCGGGCGGCACGTGCCACGACAGGCAGTGGTAGCTGAAATCGGCCAGCGGATGACCCAGGGTCGACAGCTCCCAGTCCAGCACTGCGACGATGCGCGGTGCGTCGGGGGCGAACATCAAATTGTCCAGCCGGTAGTCGCCATGCACGATGCTGACCAGGCTCTCATCGCGCGCCAGTGCCGGCAGATGGCGGGGCAGCCAGTCCATCAGGGCGTCCATTTCCGGGATCGGCTCGGCGATCGAGGCCTGGTACTGTTTGCTCCAGCGCGCGATCTGACGTTCGAAATAGTTGCCCGGCTTGCCAAAGTCGGCCAACCCCACCGCCGTCGGATCGACACGATGCAGGGCAGCCAGCACGCGTGTCATTTCGACATAGTGGGCGCGGCGCTGCTCAGCCGTCAGGTCCGGCAGGGACTGATCCCACAAGATCCGTCCCTCGACGTGCTCCATGAGGTAAAACGCGCGGCCGACCACGCTTTCGTCTTCGCACAGCGCGACCATGCGCGGTACCGGCACCGCGGTGCCAGCCAGGGCCTGCATGACGCGGTACTCGCGCTCGATCGCGTGCGCCGACGGCAACAGTTTGGAGGCGGGCCCCGGTTTGGTCCGCATGACGTACGAGCCTTGCGGCGTGGTCAGCCGGTAGGTCGGGTTGGACTGTCCGCCGGGAAATTTTTCGATCGTCAGCGGACCGTCGAGGCCCGGGACGTGCGCACGCAGCCAGGCAAGCAGTGCCGCAGCATCGATCGCGTGGCCGTTGGCAGGAGTAGGGGTGGTTTCGCTCATGGGACGTGGTGCTGCGGGCGTGGCTGCAGCGCCACGTCCGCGATCAGGGTTCGGATTCGACGATGCGCATCAGCATCGCGCGGTCGCGCACGACCAGTCCGCCGGGCTCGATACGGATGGCGCCTTCGCGCTCCATCGTCTTGAGCTCCTGGTTGACACGCTGGCGCGAGGCGCCCAGCAACTGGGCCAGCTCTTCCTGTGCCAGCTGCAGGCCGATGCGGGTCTCTTCGCCGTGGGTCAGGCAAGGCACGCCATACGAGCGGCACAGGTGCAGCAGCTGCTTGGCCAGCCGCGCCCGCAGGGGCAGGGTGTTGAGGTCCTCCACCAGTCCGAACAGCGTACGAATGCGCCGTGCCTGCAGCCGCAGCAGCGCCTCGTACAGTTCGACGTGCTGGTCCAGAATCTTGCGAAAATCGCTGCGGGCCACGCACAGCAGCGTCGTGGCGCCATGGGCGTAGGCGTCGTGTGTGCGGGCATCGCCGTCGAACATCGCCACATCGCCAAACCACACCCCCGGCTCCACGTAGGTCAGCGTGATCTGCTTGCCGGTGATGGAGGTCGAACTGACCCGCACGGCGCCTTTGGCCACGGCGCTCCACACCAGCGGCGGATCGCCGCGGGCGCAGATCAGCTCGCCGTCCTGGTAACGTTTGACAAAGGCGCATCGCAGGATATCGTGACGCAGCGATGGCGACAGGCTGGAGAACCAGCGACCGTGGTTGATCGCCTCGCGTTCTTCCATTGTCAGCATCGGTTCGTCGAGTGGCTGTCGTATGAGCGACTGGACGTTCATGCGGTCGTCTCCTCGGTGACGCCGGTGCGCCGGCTCAGCGGTACTGGGGCAGGCGTTTGTCCAGGAAGGCCTGAATGCCTTCACCGGCGTTGGGGTGGTGCAGATTGCGGACGAAATGGTCCCGCTCGTCGCGCAGGTGGCGCGCCAGGCTGTGGTCGGCGGCGTCGTTGAGCAGCGTCTTGATGCTGGCCAAAGCGTTGGGCGCCTTGGTGTCGAAGCGCTCGGCCAAACGCAGCGCCTCGGCCAGTGCCTGCCCAGGCTCACTGACCTGGGTCACCAAACCCAGCTGGTGCAGGCGTGGTGCATCGATGCGCTCGCCCAGCATCAGCAGTTGGGCCGCGGTGGCGCGCGGCAGCTGCCGCGCCAGTGCCCAGGTGGCTCCGCCGTCGGGCGACAGGCCGACGTTGACGTAGGCCATCACGAACACCGCATCCCGCGCCGCCACCACCAGATCGCACGCCAGCGCCAGGGAGAAGCCCGCCCCCGCGCAGGCGCCTTCCACCGCCGCCAGCACGGGTTTCGGGCAACTGCGGATGGCCTCGATCCAGCTGTGCAGGGCTTCGATGCTGTCCGCTTGCACCTCGGGGGGGTGCTGCCGGTTGGCCAGCAGCCGTTGCAAGTTGCCGCCGGCGCAGAAGGTTGGGCCGGCTCCCGTCAAGACGACCGAGCGCACCTCGGCGTTGCGCTCGGCGGCGATCAGCGCTTCGATACCGGCGACGTAGATTTCCGGGGCCAGCGCGTTGCGGTGCTGCGGGTTGTGGATCGTCAGCACCAGCGTGCTGCCATGGGTGTGGCTCTGCAGCGTGGCGGTCATCGCGTCAGTCCTCGGGGTGCAGCAGGCTTAGACCCAGGGCGCCGCGGCGGCGCAGCCACGGCGAAGGACGGTACCGGGGGTCGCCGTAGAGGGCCTGCAGGTTGGACAAAATCTCCAGCACACAGGCCGCACCGACGCGATCGCCCAGCGTCAGCGGGCCGGCCGGATAGCCCAGTCCCAGCGTGACCGCCGTTTCCAGGTCGCTGGGGGTGCAGATGCCTTGCTGACAGATGTCAGCCGCGATGTTGACGATGGTGGCCAGCACGCGTTGCGTGACCAAGCCACCGCTGTCACGAATCACGCTGACTGCCTTGCCATCGCGTGCGAACAGCGCGTGCGCCGCGGCGCGCATGTCCGGGCGGGTGGCGGGGTTGGTGGCCAGCACCCGACGCTTGACCGCCGCATCCGGCAGCATCATGTCGATCCCTAGGGTGCGCGCGGGATTGAGCCGCTCCTGCGCCGCCGCCGTGGTCACGTCGTGCCCCAGCGGCGCCACCACGATCAAAGCCTCGGCCGAGGGTTGCGCCGCAGTCTCGATGTGGGCACCGAGGTCGTGGAGCAAGGACAACAGCTCGGCGCGCCGCGCCGCGTGCGCCGACACCCAGACGGGGGGCGGCGTTTCGACGACGGGAACGGGGGGTTCCGCGGGCACCTGCGCCTGCCCATCGACGTAGCGGTAAAAGCCTTC
Source organism: Tepidimonas sp. (assembly GCA_025054905.1). GTDB lineage: Bacteria > Pseudomonadota > Gammaproteobacteria > Burkholderiales > Burkholderiaceae_C > Tepidimonas. The sequence goes on along the minus strand of JANWZF010000234.1, from coordinate 817 downwards.
GCCAACCTTGCGGCCGACCACGCCGCCGGCTAGCCGCTGGGCCGCGATCACGCTGGGCCGAAAGCGAGGCTCTTCGTAGTACTGGTGGTAGATCGACTCCATGACCGGCTGCGACACATCCAGCGCCGTCAGATCGAGCAGCTCGAACGGCCCAAGCCGAAAGCCAAGCTGATCCTTCAGGATGCGGTCGATCGTGGCGAAGTCGGCCACGCGCTCGCCTGCGATGCGCAGGGCCTCGGTGATGTAGCCGCGCCCGGCGTGGTTGACGATGAAGCCCGGGGTGTCCTGCGCCAGCACCGGGGTGTGCCCCAGTTCGCGCGCAAAGGTCGCCAAACGCTGCACCACCGCCGCATCGGTCTTCAGGCCGGCCACCACCTCGACCACCTTCATCAGCGGCACCGGATTGAAAAAGTGAAACCCCGCCACGCGCTGCGGTGTGCGCAGGCGGCTGGCAATGGCCGTCACCGACAGCGACGACGTGTTGGTGGCTAGCACGGTGGATGGCTCGACGATGTCCTGCAGCCGCGCGAACAGATCCTGCTTGGCATCCAGGCGCTCGACGATGGCCTCCACGATCAGGTCGCAGCCGGCCAGCGCCTGCAGACGCTCGGCGTGGATCAAACGATCTCGGCAGGCCTGGGCCTGGGCTGCATCGAGCCGTCCTTTGGCCACCAGCTTGTCCCAGGTGTCACGCAGCGCCGCGCAGGCAGCCTCAACCGCCGCCGGCTGGGCATCGAACAGGTGCACGGTGCAGCCGGCCTGCGCGGCGATCTGGGCGATGCCGCGACCCATGGCACCGGTGCCGACGACGCCGATG
>JANWZF010000164.1 GCA_025054905.1 Tepidimonas sp. | reverse complement strand
CACCGAGACCCCTTTGGTTTTGAGCGTGCGCAGGTAGTCGGCAACCTGCTCGACGATCTTGGGCGCCAGTCCTTCGGTCGGCTCATCGATGATCAGCAGATCCGGATCGCCCATCAGCGAGCGGCACAACGTCAGCATCTGCTGCTCGCCGCCGGACAGCACCCCCGCTTCGGTGTGCTGGCGCTCCTTCAGGCGCGGAAACATCGCGTACATGTCGTCGTACGACCAACGCGGGCCCTTGCCATGGCCCTTGATGCCCAGCGTCAGGTTCTGGTGCACGGTCAGCTTCGGGAAGATGTCGCGGCTTTCGGGCACGTAGCCCAGCCCCAGGTGCGCGATCTCAAACGGCTTCAGGCCGGTGATGCGCTGGCCGCGGAAGCGGATGTCGCCTTCGGCGTCGACCAGCCCCATGATGGCCTTGGCGGTCGTCGAGCGCCCCGAACCGTTGCGGCCCAGCAGCGCGACGATTTCGCCCTGGCCGACCCGCAAGTGCACTCCGTGCAGCACATGGCTTTTGCCGTAAAAGGCGTGCAGGTTGTCGATTTCCAGCATGTCGATCGCTCCTGCTGGCTCAATGGGCCACCTCGGCGGCCTGCTGCTCGGCCAGCACCGAGCCGAGGTAGGCCTCCTGCACGCGTGGGTTGGCCTTGACCGCTTCGGGCGTATCAAACGCGATCACCTCGCCATAGACCACCACCGCGATGCGGTCGGCCAGGCCAAACACCACGCCCATGTCATGCTCCACCGTCAACAGCGTTTTGCCCTGCGTGACTTCGCGGATGAACTCGATGAAGCGGCGCGTCTCGCTCTTGCTCATGCCCGCGGTGGGCTCATCCAGCAGGATGACGTCGGCCCCCCCGGCAATCGTGATGCCGATCTCCAGCGCGCGCTGCTCGGCGTACGTCAGGTTCATCGCCAGCGTATCGCGCTTCTTGTGCAGCCCGATGCGCTCCAGCAGCTCCTCGGCACGCTCATTGGCATCGTCCAGGTCGGCCAGAAACTTCAGAAACGTGTAGCGGTAGCCCAGGCTCCACAGCACGCCGCAGCGCAGGTTTTCGAACACACTGAGCTTGGGAAAGATGTTGGTGATCTGAAAGCTGCGGCTCAACCCCAGCCGGTTGATCTCAAACGGCTTTTTGCCATCGATGCGACGTCCGTTGAGCAGGATCTCGCCGCTGGTGGGGGCGAAGCGGCCGCTGATCAGGTTGAACAGCGTGGACTTGCCCGCGCCGTTGGGGCCGATGACGGCCACGCGCTCGCCGCGGGCGACCTTGAGGTCCACGCCACGGATGATTTCGGTTTTGCCAAAACGCTTGGTCACCCCGCGCAGCTCCAGCGCCGGCACCGCCGTTGCGCCCATGGGATCGGGTTGCGTCATGCCGCCAGCTCCCGCCGTTTGATTTCCTTTTCGATGTCGACCTGGATCTCGTTCCAGTGCGTGCGGAAGTGCCGCCGCGCCACCTCGAACAACGCGACCCCGGTTGCCATCACGAACAGCGCGCCGAACCAGCTCTGCACCGAGCGCACGTCCAGCACCGCCCCCAGATACTCCACCTGCGAGCCGATCGACGCGTTGAGCTGCAGGTGATACACCATCTCCACCAGCGCCCCGGCACCGGCCAGGGCCACCAGCCCGGTGCCGGCCAGGGCCAGGTAGCTCACCCACAGTTCGCGCAGCCGCCCAAAGGCCGCCACCCGCAGGTTCATCATGATCAGGCTGGCCAGCCCCCCGGGCGCGTACATCACCATGAACAGGAAGATCAGCCCGAGGTACAGCAGCCAGGCCTTGGTCAGCTCGGACAGAAACACCAGCGCCAGCACCATCAGCACGCCCCCGATGATCGGCCCGAAGAAAAACGTCGCCCCACCCAAAAACGTAAACAGCAGGTACGCCCCGGAGCGCAGCGGCCCGACCACCTCGGCGGTGACGATTTCGAACTGGATCGCCGCCAGCCCGCCGGAGACCCCGGCAAAAAAGCCCGCCACCATGAAGGCCAGGTAGCGCACCACCTGCGTGTCGTAGCCGATGAACTCGACGCGCTCGGGGTTGTCGCGCACGGCATTGAGGATGCGCCCCAGCGGCGTGCGCGTGAAGGCGTACATCGCCGCCACGCAGACAAAGGTGTACACCGCCACCAGGTAATACACCTGCACGCCCGGACCGAACGTGATGCCCCACACCGGCTCGCCGACCACACGGTTCGCACTGATGCCAGCCTCGCCCCCGAAGAAATCCGAAAACATCAGCGACAGCGCAAACACCAGTTCGCCCACGCCCAGCGTGATCATCGCAAAGGCAGTCCCGGCCTTGCGTGTGGTGACCCAGCCAAACAGCGCTGCAAAGAACAACCCGGCGGCCCCTCCGACCAGCGGAATCAGCGACACCGGCACAAAGACGCTGCCTTCGGCGACTTTGAGCAGCGTGTGAATCGCCACGTACGATCCCAGCCCCGAATAGACCGCATGACCAAAACTGAGCATGCCGCCCTGCCCCAGCAGCATGTTGTAGGACAGACAGGCGATGATGGCGATGCCCATCTGCGACAGCATGCTGATCGACAGGTTGCTGCTGAACAGCTGCGGCGCCAGCAGCAGCACCAGCGCAAACAGCGACCACACCAGCCAGCGCCC
>JANWZF010000101.1 GCA_025054905.1 Tepidimonas sp. | reverse complement strand
CGCCAGGCCAGGTGAATCGCCCAGATGTCGTCCAGGCGGCGCAGCAGCGCCTGCACGGCATCGGGCCAGAAGTGGCGCCCGGACTGCTCCTGAAGAAAGGCCAGCGCGCGCTCGCGTGGCCAGGCAGGCTTGTACGGGCGTGCACTGGTCAGGGCGTCGAACACGTCGGCCACGGCGACAATGCGCGCCTCGGCGCTGATGGCCTCGCCCTTGAGGCCGTGCGGGTAGCCGCTGCCGTCCCATTTTTCATGGTGCTGCAGCGCAATCGTGCGCGCCATCCGCAGCAGCGGGCTCGGATCGTCGCCGATGATGTCGGCGCCCATCTGCGGATGCTGGCGCATGACGGCCCACTCGCCCTCGTCGAGCTTGCCGGGTTTGAGCAGGATGGCGTCGGGCACGCCGATCTTGCCAATGTCGTGCATCGGTGCCGCCGCCAGCAGCGTCTCGGCGTAGCGGGGCGAAGCGCCCAGCTCCAACGCGATCAAGCGGCTGTAGTGGCTCATGCGGATGACGTGGCGGCCGGTCTCGTTGTCCTTGAATTCGGCCGCGCGGCCGAGCCGGCGAATCACCTCCAGCCGGGTCCGTTCGACCTCGTCGCGCTGCACCAGGGCCAGGTGGGTACGAATCCGCGCGCGCAGCACCGGCGGCGAAATCGGCTTGGTGACGTAGTCCACGGCCCCCAGCGCCAGGCCCGTGGCCTCATCCTCATCGGCATCCAGTGCAGTGCAGAACAGCACGGGGATGTCAGCCGTGGTGGGGTCGGCCTTGAGCAGGCGGATGACGTCGTGCCCGGTCATGCCCGGCATCATGACGTCCAGCACGATCAAGCGCGGTTGCAGCTCGCGGGCGCGCGCCACCGCCTCGGTGCCGCTGCGCGCAAAGGACAAACGGTATTCCCCCTCCAGCACCTGGCGCAGCAGCTGCAGGTTGGCGGGCTCGTCGTCCACCAGCAACAGGCGTGGCGGGGCGTCCAGTTCAGCCCAGGCGGCAAATTCGGTAGGAGGGGTCGGCGAGGTGTCAGCCATCGGGCGCAAGCTCCTCTGCAGAGGGTCGAGACCAGCGCGCCAGCAGCGCCAGCGCAGCGTTGAAATCGAAAGCCTCCAACACCGCTCGCAGTGCCGCGGCCTGGGCCGGGTGCTGCGCCGCCAGCGCCGACAGCGCGGCTTCGTCGATCTCGCCGCGGCCGCAGGCTTCGGCCAAGCGCTTGAGCAAAGGGGCGGCCGAGGCATCCGGAGGCGGTAGCGCTGGATCGGAACCCGCGGAAACGGGCGGCCGCGCCACTGCACTGTCTTGTGTGGCCAGCCATTCGGTCAATGCGCGCCAGGCCGACCGCGCCTGCTCGGGGTCGGCGGGCTGGCCACGCGCCACCGCCCCTTCTTGCACCCGGGCAGCCTGGGCCAGCGCGGGCAGCGCGAGGTTGGCCGCCGTTCCGGCCACGCGGTGCCATTCGGCACGGCCCCAGTGTTCGGCATCGGCCCAGGCCGGATCCTGCTCGGCATGCCAACGGCGCAGTTGGGGCAACCACGCCTCCCCCCACAAAGCGCGGCCGCGCGCGGGGTCGACCACCGGCGCAGCCCGCTCGGACACTGCGCCTTGCGGGTCCTGCTCCCCCCGACCCGCACCGGGGCTGGTCGATGCCACCGCATCGGGCGCCTGCGCCCCGTGGGCGACCGCCGCCTGACCATCGTGGCCTGGCTGCTGGGGCCGCGCAGCAAGCTCGGCCAGGGCCCGGCGCAAGGCGACGGGGTCGATGGGCTTGTCGAGGAAGCCATTCATGCCAGCCCGCTGGGCGGCCAGGCGGTCGGCCTCCAGCACGCTGGCGCTCAGGGCCAGCACCGGCACCGGCGCCACCCCGTGCGCACGCTCCCAGGCGCGGATGCGCTCGCAGGTGGCCACCCCATCCAGGCCGGGCATCTGCAAATCGAGCAGCAGCACATCCCAGGC
>JANWZF010000056.1 GCA_025054905.1 Tepidimonas sp. | reverse complement strand
AGAGGCGCTGAAAAACGCCAAGAGCGAGGTCGATCTGGCCAAGGCCCAGTCCGAGCTGGCCATCATGGCGGCGCAAATCGCCGCGTTGCGCAAATACCGTCAGAAGCGCTGAGCACGCTGCTGCCTCCCGCCCCCGCGTCGTCGCAGGCGTGGCCAAGGCCACCGGCCTGGCAGCGCGGTGGCCATCGGCAAACCATCGCGGCGGCGCTGTGGGCCGCCCGCAGCCCCGGGCCGCTGCCGCCGTGGCAGCGGCAGCGCTGGTTCACCCCCGACGACGACTTCATCGACGCCGACCTGCGGGTGCCTCCGCATCCGCAAGGGGCGGTGGTGCTGTTTCACGGTCTGGAGGGATCCTCGTGCAGTCACTACGCGCAGGCGCTGGCCTGGGTGGCGTGGCGGCGGGGCTGGGCGGTCATCGTGCCCCATTTTCGCGGCTGCTCCGGTGAGCCCAACCGCGCGGCCCGCGCCTACCACAGCGGCGACCACGCCGAAGTGGACTGGATGCTGGCGCGCGCGGCGGCGCTGACGGCCGGCTTGCCGTTGTGGGCGGTGGGGGTCTCGCTGGGCGGCAACGCGTTGCTGCGCTGGCTGCAGGAGCAAGGCGAGCGGGCACGGCAGCGGCTGCGGGCCGCCGCGGCGGTGTCGGCGCCGCTGGATCTGGTTGCTGCAGGCACAGCGATCGACCGCGGCCTGAACCGCTGGCTGTACGCGCGCCATTTTCTGCGCACGATGCGGGACAAGGCTGCCGAGATGGCGCGCCGCCACCCACAGCGCTTGGAGGTGCAGCGCGCGGTTCGTGCGCGCACGTTGCGGGCCTTTGATGATGCCTTCACCGCGCCGCTGCACGGCTTTGCCGGCGTCGACGACTATTGGCGGCGCGCGTCGAGCCGGCCGCAGATGGATCGCATCGCACTGCCGACGCTGGTGCTCAACGCCCGCAACGATCCGTTCGTGCCCGCGGCCAGTCTGCCGCAGCCGCACGAGGTCGGGCCGTGGGTGCGTCTGTGGCAACCCCTCCAGGGAGGGCACGTCGGTTTTGCCGAGCCGCGCCACGTCGGCGACCTGCGCGGACAGGTGTGGGGGCTGTGGCAACATGTGCTGGACTGGCTGCAAGCCGCCGCCGCGCTACCATCGGGGCCAGCGGCGGGGCAAGCCGCAGAGGTCAGGCATGGATGAGATCGTCAAAGCCGCCTTGGCCAAATGGCCCCACGTGCCGGCGTGCTACGGCTGGCTGGGCCTGGATGAGCGCGGACGCTGGTGGATGCGCGATGCGGCGGCTCAGGCCGCCGGGCCCTTTGCCGGCCCCGGGGCATGCGCGGCCAGCCGCGGCAGCGAATTGCGCCATGAAGGGTTGATCGCGTTCATCGGCCGCAATTACGAGGCCGACGAAGAGGGGCAGTGGTTTTTTCAGAATGGTCCGCAGCGGGTCTATGTCGAGCTGGCCGCCACCCCGTGGATCTGGCGCGTGCAGCCGGACGGGACGGTGCGGGCGCATACCGGGGAGGTGGTGCAGCCGCAGGCCGCGCTGCTGGACGAGGAGGGTTGGCTCTACCTGGTGACGCCTCGAGGCCTGGGTTTGGTCCACAGCCAGGACATGGCGTTGGCCGCAGCGCGTCTGGAACAGGGCCAGTGGGGCGGCCCTGAGCTGCCATGCGTGCCGCGGGCCCAGCTGCCGCAGCGCTACGGCTTTGTGCGCAGCCCGGCGGCGCGCCGGGCCAGCGCCTGCAGCGCGAGCCCATAGCCGTCCACGCCGAAGCCGACGATCGAGCCGGCCGCCACCGGGGCGATCCACGAGTGGTGGCGGAATGCTTCGCGCGCGTGCACGTTGGACAGGTGCACTTCGATGACCGGCAGCGGCTCCACGCCCTTGATGGCATCGTGCAGCGCAATCGAGGTGTGGGTGTAAGCCCCCGGATTGAAGACCACCCCCAGCGCCGTACCCTCCCGGTGGAGCCGCCCCCAGGTGTGGATCTGATCGATCAGCGCGCCTTCATGGTTGCTCTGGTAGCACTCGACCTGCAGCCCCAGCGCTTGCCCTTCCTGCACGCAGCGCTGCTCGAGGTCAGCCAGCGTCAGGGTGCCATACACGCCGGGCTCACGGGTGCCCAGCAGGTTGAGGTTGGGGCCGTTGAGCACCAGCACGCGCATCACGTCGGCATCCCTTTACTTGGCGCCTTCAGCCGGCTGTGGTTCAGGGAAGTTGCCGCCGCCGGCGTTGGCCATGTGTGCCACTGCGCGCGCGATTTCCAGATCGCGGAAGGCACCGCCCCCTTGGGCCCCCATCGCGCCCTTGCCTTTGAGGGCCGACTGCACCAGCGCCTCAAAGCCCTGACCCAGGCGGGGGGCCCAGGCCGCCTTGTCGCCAAACTTGGGTGCGCCCACCAGCCCCGCATCATGGCAGGCCGCGCATTGCGCCTTGTACACCTCGGCGCCGCTGGCCAGCGGGCGGTTGGCATCGCGCAGCTCCACGGTGCCCACCTTTTGGATGCGCTGCGCAGTGGCCAGCTCCGGGTTGGTGACGCCGGCTTGCGGTTTGGCGTCGCGGCTGACGTAGGCCACCAAGCCCATGATCAGCGCCACCGGCACGACGAAGGCGGCGACCGCGGTCCACCACAGCTGCTTCGGGTTTTGGATCGGGCCGGTGTGGTTGTCGTGGGCGTGTTCGCTCATGGTGTCCCTTCTCGTCGGCGTGGGAGATGGACAGCGGGCCACGGGCCAGCGCTGCGCAGGTTCGGATGGATTCGGTGATTATACGAGCCGGCCTGGGCGTGGCCCCGGCCAGACTGGTAGAATGCCGGCCTGCTGCGGCTGTAGCTCAGTGGATAGAGTGTCGGCCTCCGAAGCCGAAGGTCGTGGGTTCGATCCCCGCCAGCCGCGCCAGCTTGCCCTCTCGCACCTCTTCGCCGCGACCGCTGCGTCGGCGGCGCCGCGTTCAAGCCCGGACGTTCAAGCCATCACGTTGAGTCGCGTGCCCAAGGGCCCCTCGCTGGCCAGGGGCAGCGCGCCGGTCGGGGCCGTGGGTATGGCCGGTGGCACCGCCTGCAGCAACGCCTGCGCGCTTTGCTGCTGCCACTGCAGCGCCTTGCGCAGCACCAGCACTGCGGCGGCTTGCGGGGAGTCGGCCGCCGACGTGGCGGCCTGGGTGACCAGCGAAGCGGAGGTCAGCTGCATGGCGTGGCTCCTGTGAACCCCAAGGACGCCGGTGTCCCCGCGTCCCCTCTTGAACTTTCAAGCATAAAGCCAGCACGGCCCTTCGGCAAGGGCAAGGGGCCAGCCGGCATGGCGCCGCTGGGGTTGGGGCAAACGCCGAGTGCGTGGAGCCCAACGACGGCCCACAATGGCCTTGGAAGGGTGTGCGCCGGCGGTGCCACCGGATCCGACTGCGAGGGGACAGGCCGTGGGACAGGACGATCGCCGCGAGGGTTTTGACGACAAACCGCAGCACCTGCAGTCACTGGCCGATGTGCAGCGGGTGACGCATCAGCTGTTGCACGACAGCGATGCGGCGTTGCGGGCCGTGGGGCAGTCGCTGGCGGTGCTGCTGGAGCGCGCCGAAGCCGATCTGCAGCGGGTGTTGCAGCACGCGCGCGAGGGCGCGTTGGTGGGGGTGCCGGCCAATTTGGGAGCGTGGCCCGCCGAAGAGGCCGGCGCGTACATCGAGCGTCATCTGGATTTGCTGGTGCGCCTGAACCCCGATGACGCCAACCTGCTGGCGCTGCAGCGCCGCCGCCCCGAGCTGTTTGCGCGCGCCGCGGTGTGGTTGGAGGTGGCGCGCTGGCATTACGAGCGCGATCATCCCGGCAGCGCCGATCCGGGCGATCAGGCCCGCCCCGCCGCGCGCACCTGAAGCCGGCCTCGTGTTCAGACGTTGAGCAACAGGTAGCGTCGCTCCCATGGGCTGATGACGTCGAAATATTCGGCGTATTCGGCCGCCTTGATCGCGCCGTAGGCGCGCACGAAGTCCGCGCCGATCAGCTCGGCCAGCGGTTCGCAGCGCATCAGGCGCTCCACCGCATCGTCCAGATGGCGCGGCAGTTGGTGCGGCTGGTCGTAGGCGCTGCCGCTGAGCGGTTCGGTCGGCTGCAGGCGCTGGCGCATGCCCAGCAGCCCGCAGGCGAGACTCGCGGCGATCACCAGGTAAGGGTTGGCGTCCACGCCCGCCAGGCGGTTTTCCACGCGGCGCGCCTCAGGGCCGGCGTTGGGC